>DAIRED010000203.1:0-4123 GCA_036795795.1 Thermoplasmatota archaeon
AAACCTGGATTACCGTCTTCTCGCCGTCGAGCTGGATGACCTCGCCCATGAGGCGCTCGGTGCCGACGTAGACGACGTCGTACATCCTCGCCACAATGCCCGTCACGGTGACGACCGGTCCCGCTATCCTGTAAATCTCTCCCTGCTGGTTCATTCTCATCCCTCCGTCGTGTACAAATCGATGCCTATCGCCCTCTTGACCTTCTCCCTGAGGTCGTCGTCCTTGCCCCCGATGGCAATGAAGACCGGGTGGATGCTGTCGAGCATCCTCGCGCGCAGGGACTGGGGCAGGGCGGCCACCTCGTCCGCGTGAACGACGACTATGCCTATCTTCTCGTTCCTCAGCGCCTTGGCCACCTCAGATTCGATGGTCCCTTTGGTCGCCCGGATGATGTTGCGTATCCCGGCGAGCCTGAAGCCGGTCACGAACTGCTCGCTTCCCAGCGCGGCGATTTCCATCATGTCATTATCATCTCCTGGATGGTCTTGTCGGGTATCCCGCCGCTCTTCCCTCTGACTATGAGCCTGATGAAATCCACCTCTTCCTTCTTCCGCATGATGAAGTTGACGACCGGCAGCACGGAGAGCGGGTAGATGTGCGACCTGTGCTCGGCCAGCCTCAGCAGGTGCCTGTCGAGCGCGAGGGCGACGGCGCTCGCCCCGTCCGACGACTTGGCCCCTCCGAGCTCGTCGTCCAGCGCCTTCTTGATGCCCGCCAGCGCTTCGTCCGGCGAAGCGGATGCCAGCTCGGCGAGCCTATCGGCGCCGAGGGCCTTGCCGCCGGCGATCATGTATCCCGGAATCCTCGCCGCGTCGACGCCCTCCAGCATCAGCTTGAGGAGGTTCTTCGAGTTGGCGACGTCGATCTCCGTCTTTACGAAGTCGCGGTAAATCTTCGTGGGCTTCGAACCGCCCTTGATGGACCCCAGCAGCCTCGCATAGTAGTTCTTGTCGTAGAAGTCTTCGATGGGACCCAGGTTCCTGTCCTTGCCGTACGCCTCCAAGGTCTCGGTCGGCGGAACGTCGTAACCCATGTCCTTCACGTGCTGGATTATCGCCTCGACGCTCCCCAGGGCCAGCATGGCTTCGAAATCGGCGCGCGAGAGCGACCCCGCAGGCACAATCTCCTCGAGCGTCTCGTCGGGCGGCACCCCGTGTTGGACGCCCCTGAGCACGGTCTTGAAGTTCCACACGTTCCACCTGTCCAGGTAGGCGCGGACCATCCCCCTCAGATCGCCCTTGCAGAAGCCCAGCACGTCCCGGTACGTCCTCGCCAGGTTGTCGTTCAGGGCCATCTCCAGCAGCTCGTCCCCCTCGTATCGCGAGGCGAGCCTCAGCATCTCCTCCCGATAGGCCGTCTCGCCGAGGAGCCGCGCTATCTGGCCCGGCCCCATCTTCATGAGCTTCGGGTACGCGTCACCCGTGAGCAGGTTCCGCTTCCGCGCCTTGACCCTGGCGTTCACGTAGGCGTAGTTGCCCCCGGGCAGCCTGAGCTTCGGCAGTCGGTCCAGTAGCGCCATCGCTCACACCTTGCCGAAGAGGGCCGCCGACGTATCGGCGATGCGCCTCTCCCAGGCGGCGTCCAGCAGGGTCTCGAACCTCAGGTCGGCAGCGAGCGTCCCGTCCCTGCTCTCGGCCACGAAGCCCCCTGCGCCGTCAAGGTCGCCCTTCACGGACATCCCCTTGGCGGACGCGAAGTGGCTCTCGTCGCCTTTCCGGCAGTGGATGGTTCCGCCAGCGAATTCCGGCCCGAGCCCGCCGAGCAGCGCAGCGTGCTGGCGCGCCCGGTCGTTGGCCGGCAGCCGCCTCAGCGATTCGAGCACGGCTGCGCGGGCCTCGTCGAGTACGGCCTTTCTGCTCGCCAGCATCGCCTTCTTCGCCTCGACATCGGTCCGCGCCGCCTCCCGGGCCCGCAGGAGGCGGACGCTTTCCGCCGCCTTCGCCGTGTGCTCGGCAAGCGTGCGCTCGCGCTTGGCCTGCTCCTCCGCCATGAGGGTTCTCACGTCGGCCTCGGCCTCGGCCAGCAACCTCTCGGCATCCGCGGCGCCGTCGGCCTCGACCCTGCCTATTACCTTTTCCAGCCCCATCTGCGTCCCTTCGATTATCCCATCTTTCCGGTCAGCAGGAACGCTATCAGGAAGCCGAAGATGATGATGGTTTCAGGTATGACCACCATTATCAGCGCCTTTCCGAATATCTTGTCGTTCTCGGCCATCGCTCCGATTGCCGCCGACCCGATTTCCTTCTCCGCCCACGCAGTCGCTATTGCGGCCAAGCCGATTGCCAGGCCCGCGGCGATTGCGATCGCTCCCGTGTCCTCAAACAGCACCATTTTCTATGCCTCCTTCGTGTACTTTCTCCTAACGTTCAACGGATTGAATTTGATTCCCCCGCCCTTGTAGAACTTTGTGAAGAACTCGACGTAGTGCAGCCTCAGCGACTGGATGAGCGGGCCGATGATGCCGAGCCCGATGTTCAGAGCGTGCCCCATCACAAGTATGAGGCCGCCGAGGACGATGCCGATTCCTCCGCTTTCGATTGCGGGCATCGCCATCTCCTCGTTGAACGCGAGGGCGATGCCTATCGAGGAAAGCCCGATGGCGAATATCCTGGTGTAGGAGAGCAGGTTGCTCGCCAGGCCAGGCAGCTCCAGGATGCCGTTTATCTTCTCGACCATGGCGGTCATCACGATGCCCGCCACGAGCAACCCGATGCCCGCGAGCATGATGGGGTCGTCGAAGGAAATCCCACCGCCCGACAGGAGACCTGGCAGCGCCCGCACTGCGAACATCACGAGCCCGATGAGGGTGAGTATCCAGCCGCCCTTCTCGAGGATTGCGGTCTTGAGGCCGTGCTCCGCCCGGACGTTGTAGAGCCCGATGGCGTAACCCATCAGGAGGTGCACCACGCCGACGTAGACGCAGAACATCAGCATCGTTCCGACCATGGTCTCGTCCGCCCGGTAGACCGGGAATGCGATGCCCAAGAGCTCCCAGTGGATGTGCCAGTCGTGCAGGAGCTCGAAGCCGAAGAACTCGTCGTATATGACGCCGAAGACGATGGACGTTATCCCGCAGTAGAGCAGTATCTTGTTGAGGCCCGGAGCCCCGCCGGACATCCCGAGCTTGCCCATCAGCTTCTTGAAGGCGCCCGAGAGCGATAGCGCGACCAGGACGATTCCATATCCCCAATCTCCCAGCATCAAGCCGTAGAATATCGGAAACGTCGCAAGCATGATGATTGTCGGGTCAATCTCGTTGTACTTTGGAAGGGAGAACATCTCGATGAGCATCTCCATCGGGCTGGCCGCGCTCGGGTTGCGGAGCTTGATGGGGGGCTCCTCCTTCTCCCCCTCCGCGGATACTTCCAAGAGCTCGACAGTGCCCTGGCAGTTTGCCGAAAGCTCCGCCCTCGCGCGTGCCAGCTGCGCGGTAGGTATCCAGCCGTCCACAAGGAACGAGTGCCTCCCCGCGCCGAAGCGCAACGGCGTCTCGGCCTTGTTGGCTTCAATGGACAGCTCCTCGATGGATGCCAGCACGAAGAGGTCGTTCTTCTCCTTGAGCTTCAGAATCCTGCCGTCCACGACCTTCATCCTGGCCTCGAGCCTTTCTATCTCGGCGGAGAGCCGCTCCATCTCCCCCGCCGGCACGCCGTCACAGCCTGGCAGCGGCACCTCCGCGTAGCCGCATTTGGCCAGCGCCTCGGCGGCTTCCCGCTCGAAGGCCCTGTCGACGACAACCACCATGGCGTCTCCGTCGATGACGTCGAACGCGTCGGTGATGCGCGCGAGAGCCGGCCTGGGGTCGGACTTGAACCTTCCGCTGAAGACGGCCAGCGAGCCGCATCCACCGAGCAGGGAAAGCGGAATCTCCAGGTTCTTGAACGGCGCGAGCGCGTCGTAGGTCGCCCTCTTTTCGGCGAGAAGCGACTCGGTCTCCCTGCGGGCGTGGACCTCGCCGCTGAGCTCCAGCTCGAGATGGGCCATGGCCGGCTCTAGTTGGTAGGCGATTTTCTCGGCCGACATCTTGCTGGGCAGCCCCGCCTCGCCGGCTTCCAGCCCCATGTTCTCGGAAACGGCCATCATCTTCAGCAGCTTGGCGGATGCGGCCTCCGAGCCCGGAAG
>DAIRED010000204.1:0-4105 GCA_036795795.1 Thermoplasmatota archaeon
CGCCGAGGGGGTGTTCCTCGTGTCGTCCGAGTTCTCCAGGAACGCAAGGCCCAGTATGGCGACCTTGGCGCCGGCGAGCTTCCTCTTGCGCTCCCTCAGCGCCTCCTCGACCAAATCCGCGACGTGCACGGGCATCCAGTCGTTGATTGCGCGCGAGTCGACGATGACCTTTGGCAGGAACTTCAAATCACCGTACGTGTCCAGCCCGTACTTCAGCAGCCATGAGTCCTTCGGGAGGCAGTGGCCGCCGACGCCGGCGCCTGGGAAATGCATGTTGCGGACCGGGTTCGAGGCCGCTGGCGAGCCGTCGTTGGGGAGGGTGTTCACAAGCTCCCGGACCTCGTAGGCGTCAATGCCGAGGCTCTCGCAGATTATCGCCACTTCGTTGGAGAATGCGATGTTCACGTCGCGGTAGGTGTTCTCGACAGTCTTGGAAACCTCCGCAGTCAGCGCGTCGGTGGGGCAGAGCTTCGCCTTCACGATGTGAGAGTAGAGCTCCATCGCGCGCGCGGTGCTCTTGGCGTCTATCCCGCCGACTATCCTGGGCAGGTGCACGATGTTCTTGATGAGCCTGCCGACCATCACTCGTTCGTAAGAGAACGCCAGCGAGAAATCCTTGCCAGCTTTCATCCCAGAGGCCTTCTCCAGTATCGGCTTCACCACGTTCTCGGTCGTGCCAGGTGCGACGGTGGACTCGATGACGACGAGTGTGCCCTTCGCCATCCTATTTCCCACCTGCTCGCTGACCTCGCGGAGCGATTCGTAGCGTGGCCTGTGGTCTTTTTCGGTGGGGGTCTGGACGTCTATGAGGACGGCTTCGGCGCCCTTGACGGCGTCCAGGTCGTCGGTCACCCTGAAAGTCTTCTTTTTACTGACCCTGGCCAGCAGCTCCCCGAGCCCCGGTTCGTCGCCGCCGATGGGGTTCCTGCCCTTGTTGAGCCAGTCTATCTTCCAGCCGGAGCGCTTGGACCTGCGCTGGACGCCGACGACGGAGAAGCCATCAACGTCTGCAAAGAGTGCGGCCGCCGGTATTCCGACGTAGCCCATGCCGAAGACGACGATTTTTCGCGCCATGCTATCGAAGCCAGTATTCGCGCTGGATATTTCATACTTTCGATTTCGTCGGTGATACTGGGGAAAAAGCTTTATTAACGTAGCCCCCCTATCACAGCATAAGATGGATTCCAAGGACACCCAGGAACCGGCCTGCGAGCAGCCCGTCGATGCATGGATTGAGGGGCAGCCATTCGAGACGACAGCGGACGTTAAGGTTCCCAAGCTCATCTCCGACCAGGTCATAGGCCAGGAGGACGCCGTCTACGTCGTCCGCAAGGCAGCCGAGCAGAAGCGCCACGTCGTTCTCATAGGCGAGCCCGGCACGGGCAAGTCGATGCTGGCCAGGGCGATGACGGACTACCTCCCGAAGGGAGATCTGCAGGACGTCGTCGCGTACCCGAACCCCGAGGACCCCAACGAGCCGAAAATCAAGATTGTCCCGTCGGGGAAGGGCAAGGAGATTGTCACCGCCCAGAAGGCCGAGGCGAACGCGCGCCGCGACCAGAAGGCGCAGATGATGCTCACCATCGTATTCCTCGTGATTGGATTCTCCGTTTTGATGTTCGTGATGGACGGCATGAAGAACCCGATGTGGATTCTCTTCGGGATACTCGGCGCGGTCTTCATCTACATGTTCGCAAGGATGCCTGGCTCGCGCAACGCCGACATGAACCAGGTGCCGAAGTTGCTAATCACCCACGCCGTGGACGAAACGCCTCCGTTCATAGATGCCACGGGCGCGCACGCCGGAGCCTTGCTGGGCGACGTCAAGCACGACCCGTTCCAGAGCGGAGGGCTGGAGACGCCGGCGCACGAGCGCGTCGAGATTGGCGCCATCCACAAGGCCAACAAGGGCATCCTGTTCATCGATGAAATCAACATGCTCAGGATGGAAAGCCAGCAGGCCCTCCTCACTGCGCTGCAGGAGAAGAAGTTCTCCATCGTCGGCCAGAGCGAGCGCAGCTCTGGGGCGATGGTCAAGAGCGAGCCGGTCCCGTGCGACTTCGTGCTCGTGGCTGCGGGCAACCTCGATTCGATTTACGGCCGCCGGAACGACGGCCAGCAGCAGGGCGGGATGCACCCGGCCTTGAGGTCGCGCATACGCGGCTACGGGTACGAAATCTACATGAAAACGACGATGCCAGACACCCACGAGAACCGCCAGAAGATGATTCGGTTCGTCGCGCAGGAGGTCGTCAAGGACACCAAGATACCCCACTTCACCCGCGCCGCCGTCGGCGAGATAATCCGCGAGTCCCAGAGGCGCGCAGGCCGCAGGGGCCAGCTCACGCTCAGGCTCAGGGAACTGGGCGGGCTCATCCGCATCGCGGGGGACATCGCCAAGGAGAACGGGGCTCCCACTGTCACGGGCGAGCACGTGCTTATGGCCAAGCGCATCGCGAGGCCGCTGGAGCAGCAGATAGCCGACAGGGTCATCGAGCGCTCCAAGGATTACAGCACCTACGTCAACATCGGCTCCGCGATCGGCATGGTCAACGGCCTGGCGGTCATCGGCGCCGACACCGGCATGTCCGAGTACTCGGGCATCGTGCTTCCGATCGTCGCCGAGGTCACGCCGGCCCAGAGGAAGAACGGCGGCGTCATCATCGCAACCGGGCGCCTCGGGGAGATCGCAAAGGAGGCTGTCCAGAACGTCTCCGCACTCGTCAAGAAGTACACGGGCGAGGACGTCTCCAACCATGACATTCACATCCAGTTCGTGGGCTCGGGCGAGGGCATCGAGGGGGATTCCGCATCGATATCGGTCGCCACGGCGGTCGTCAGCGCTATCGAGGGCATCGAGGTCGACCAGACGGTCGCGATGACCGGCTCGCTGAGCGTGCGCGGGCGCGTGCTGCCTGTCGGCGCCGTGACCGCGAAGATAGAGGCCGCGGCCCAGGCCGGCATCAAGAAGGTCCTGATACCGAAGAGCAACATGCAGGACGTGTTCCTGGAGGACCACTGGTCCTCCAAGGTCGAGGTCATACCGGTCGACACGCTGGACGAGGTGCTGAGGCACGCGCTGGTTGGCAAGAAGAAGGAGGGCTTGATGAACAAGCTCGCCACCTACCTGCCGCAGAACCTCGGCGCGGAGAGGCCAGCGGCGCATTAGGAGGGAATTCCGTGAAGGGATGGGGCGGCATGGGCATGTTCGGCGGCGCCAAGAAGGACGACGAGGACGAAGAAGAGTTCTGCTGCCGCGAGTGCTACGAGTTCAACGAGCTGCTCCCGCCCGGCCAGGACGACGAGGAGTGCGAGCACTGCCGCAAGTATCTGACGCTGAATTGCAAGCACATCGAGGAGTTCATAGACGACGAGGAGTGAGGTCACTAGGCTCACAGCGCAGATCCCGCATCCGCCATCGGGTTCTGTTGTTCCTAGTGGGGACCAATCGAGGGAGCCGGGCTGTTGTGCGGCGGATGATGACTAGATGATTTTCACTCGCCCAGGGTTGTGCGGTATATGGAAGCCAGACGGGAGAATCGGTCGTGGTTGTCTGATTTATCTTGTCGGTTCCCGTACGCAAACTCGTTCTAAGCACTTCTATTTATAGGAACATTCAAAAATCATTACGTATAATGGGATTTCGATAATATATCCGCGATTTTGAGCGCGAAAATGGCACCATACGGGTCATACAAATTTCTTGTATTGCGCAAATAAGACGTAAGTATTTTATATTGAAACAGCATATGCGGCATCGACAACCATGACCGACTCCCAAGTAATCGAGAGCAGTGTAGAGGTAAAGTTTCCGAGCAACATGAATGTAGTCGGAGCTAAGAGCTACATTAAATTTCTGGAGTGTTTAAAGGACATACCAGATAAATTTGATAAAGATAGCCTCGCTTCCATGGAGGGATTTCCTGTAAAACATACCGATTCCCTTGGGCGTATGCTCTCTTACCTTCGATACCTAGGTTTTGTTAATGAGCAAAGGGTTGGGGACGATAAAAAACAGCTATGGGCGCTTACAGAAAAATCGCTAAGAATAAAAAAGGCGCTCCACTTCGATCCATCGACATTCAAGGACTTGTTAAAAGTTTCA
>DAIRED010000205.1:0-4098 GCA_036795795.1 Thermoplasmatota archaeon
CGATTTTTAGCCAACCTTAACGAAATCAAGAACTATAATAAAATAAAAATATCTATGCTGGACAATGTAATTTTCGAACAACAAAAAGGGAATCCAGACAAGGCCAAGATGAGCAGAAAGTTCATGATGAGCTTATTCAACGAAGTCGGAGGAATTATTATCACCGAAGGTGACGTGATAAGTCTGGATAATAGTCTCCAAGTTGCGACTGGTGTGGAGCAAGCTCCGTCCGCGCAAGCATCGCAACAGCCACCACCGACCCCCGAGTCCAAGAATCTTGTTGGTAGCGAAGGCGAAGTTCCACCACCCGGGAGTGAGAGCGAGACGGGGGGGAAACGATATTTCGCTTCGGATGAATATAATCTATTCGTACTAAAAGACTTTAATGAATATTCGTTGCAGACGCTGGTCATTCAATTAAAGAAGATATGTAAGGAACGTAATATACAATATAAAATCGAGGTGACCGAGCAGAATCAATGAGGCGCCGCCGTAGCATAACCGGAAAGTGCAGCCCCCGTGGATGGGCGGGTTCCAATCGTCGTCCACGGCAGACCTAGGGGCGAGAGAGGGTTCAAATCCCTCCGGCGGCACACCCTTTCCCTAAGAGGTGATGCGGATACTAAACACTTACGCCTTGCTCGGCTTTGTACAGATAGTCCTTCTTGCACAGAAAGTTAGGCTAACTGAGGGGTTTATGTGCAAAGCCATAACGAACTAGCAACCACGATGCAACAAACACGATAGATGCAACAGACCAACCGTAGACGTTACAGAACCCGCCATCGCCACCTTTTTATCCCACCGCGCCAATCAAGAGGCATGAAGACCGGACTCCTCCTCGGGCGCTTCCAGCCGTTCCACAACGGACACCTGTTCGCTCTCAGGCTGATTCTGAATGAGAACGACCGCGCCGTCGTCGTCATAGGCTCCGCCCAGGCGTCCCACGACGCGGAGAATCCGTTCAGCGCGGGAGAGCGCTACGAGATGATTCGAGCATCCCTCACGGAGAAGGAGCTGGCGCACACCGCCATCATCCCCATCGAGGACATCAACCGCTACCCCCTCTGGGTCGCGCACGTGGAGTCCAGGTGTCCGACGTTCGACCTCGTCTATTCGCGCAACTGCCTCACCGCCGCGCTCTTCAAGCAGGCCGGATACGAGGTCGTTGAGCACGACTACCACCAGCGAAGCCAGTGCTCCGGGACCGAGCTCCGGGCGATGATGTCCGCCGGCAAGGCGTGGGAGAGGAACGTCCCGAAGGGCGTCGCCGCTTTCGTCAAGTCCATCGGCGGCGTCGAGAGGGTGAAGCAGATTGGCTGAGCCCCTCGCCGCCGAGGTCGGCGCCGAGCTGGCGAGGCGCAAGCTGCGGCTTGCGCTGGCCGAATCCTGCACTGGCGGCCTGCTGTCGAAACTTCTCACCGACGTTCCGGGCTCGTCCGCGTACTTCGCGGGCGCGGTCTGCGCCTACGCCAACGAGGCGAAGGTCAGCCTCCTGGGCGTTTCCGCTGAGACGCTCGCCACCAAAGGCGCGGTCTCCGAGGAGGTCGCGCGCGAGATGGCCGCCGGCGCGCGGGAGCGCTTCCTCGCCGACGTCGCGCTGGCGACAACGGGAATCGCGGGCCCGGACGGCGGTACGTCGGAGAAGCCAGTTGGATTAGTATATATTGCACTTTCGAGCAAGGATTACATGTCGGTGCGCAGGTACCATTTCGAAGGCGGGCGGGACGAGGTCCGCCAGGAGGCTGCGCGCGCCGCGCTCTCGCTCATCCTGGAGCACCTGCGGGGAACCATTAAAAACGCCCAGGGCGATGCGGGGGCGATGGCCGAGCCACTCAGAATCGGCGTGCTGGCGTCCGGCGGTGGCACGGACCTCCAGAGCATCCTGGACGCATGCGACAGCGGAGAGATTCCCGGGAAGGTCGCCGTCGTGATAACCAACGTCCCAGGCGCAGGGTGCCTCGAGCGCGCCAGGAAGCACGGCGCGGCCGCAGTCACGATAGACCACCGGGGCAAGACCCGGGAGGAGCACGAGCGCCTCGTCGTTGCCGAGCTCGAGCGCCACGGCGTCCAGCTGGTCGTGCTTGCCGGGTACCTGAGGATGCTCACGCCACACATCGTCGGCCGTTTCCGCGGGAGGATGATTAACATCCATCCGGCGCTCCTTCCTCTTTTTGGCGGAAAGGGGATGCACGGCCTCGCAGTTCACAAGGCGGTCATCGAAGCGGGCAGCAAGGTCTCCGGATGCACGGTCCACCTCGTGGACGAGAGCATCGACGGGGGGCCGGTAATCGACCAGGCGCAGGTCCCGGTGAGACCTGGCGACACCCCCGAGGACCTCCAGGCCAGGGTGCTCGAGGAGGAGCACCGGCTCCTGCCCAGGGTGGTCGGGTTGATTGCGAGGGGAAAAGTCAAAATCGAAGGAAAAAAGGTTTTTATCGAGCCGTGACGCTGGCTGTCTAGTATCCGAAGCTGAACGACATCTTGAATGTCACGCTCGCAATCACGATCCCCAGGAACAAGAGGAGGCCCAGGCGCTCGTTCTTCTCGAGGTCCTGGCACATCCCCATCACCAGCATCGTGAAGACGCAGGCCAGGAGAGCCCCAATATATATTATTGTGTTTCCCATCTCCACTCCATCCGCGTCGTCTGCGACGTTGATGGCTATCAGCCCAATCGGGATGAAGATGATCGCCACCATTATCAGTATGTAGCCGAGCATCTTGTTCAGCTTGAACGGCTGCGCCGGTGCCTGATGCACGGCGTACTGCGGCTGTGGCTGCTGGTACGGCTGACCGTACGGCGGCTGCTGTCCCTGCGGTTGCTGCTGTTGTCCATTCATTTTTATACCTCTACGAGTGGATATGGGAGTTTGTATATATCAAACTTGCGCCCGGGGCAAGGGTTATATCCACCACGCATAATCGCCAGACGATGCCCGGCGACATCCAGAGCAGAATCGCGGACCTCAAGTCAAAGCAAGGCGCGATAATACTGGCGCACAACTACCAGCTGCCGGAAGTCCAGGATGCCGCAGATTTTGTGGGGGACTCTTTCGGGCTCTCCGTAAAAGCCTCCCAGACTGACGCGAAGGTCATTATTTTCTGCGGCGTGGACTTCATGGCGGAGAGCGCGCTCATCCTCAATCCGACTAAGCTCGTCGTTGTTCCGGACGCCGGCGCCCGCTGCCCGATGTCTGCGATGATAACCCCCGAGGCGCTGCGCAAGCTGAAGGCCGAAAACCCCGGCGTCCCGGTGGTCGCCTACGTGAACACCAGCGCCGCCGTGAAGGCAGAGGCGGACGTTTGCTGCACGTCGTCCAACGCCGTCAAGGTCGTCAGGTCGCTCGATTCCAAGAAGGTGATTTTCGTCCCCGACCGCAACCTCGGGCTCTACGTCCAGCGCTTCGTGAAAGACAAGGAGATCATCCTCTGGCCCGGCTACTGCCCGACGCACGAGGGCATCACCGTCGCGAAGCTGGCCAAGCTCCGCGCGGAGCATCCTGGCGCCGAAGTCATCGTGCATCCGGAGTGCACTCCCGAGGTCATCGACGTTGCGGACGCGGCCGCGTCGACCGAAGGGATGGTCAACCGAGTCAAGGCATCCCAGGTCAAGGTCTTCATACTCGGCACCGAGGTGGAGCACGCGCACAGGATGAAACGCCTGTTCCCGGACCGAACGTTCATTCCCGTTCCAGGGACGGTCTGCCCGAACATGAAGAAGACGACGCTAGCAAAGGTCCTCGCTGCGCTGGAGACACTGGAGACTCGCGTCGTCGTCCCCGAGGAAATCCTGAGGCGGGCGAGGAAGCCGTTGGACCGCATGGTCGAGATAGGGAGAGGGGATTGAGCTGACCACGAAGGCGGTCCTCTTCGACCTCGGGAACACGCTCGAGCGCTGCAGCCTCGAAGAGCACGAGGTCTTCAACAGGATTTTCGCGCAGCTCGGCCTTCCCGAGCGCGAGGCTTCCGACATCTACGCCGCGCTGGAGGCGACTCGCCGGGACTTCCAGGCGCGCAGCGTCCACCAGACGAAGGAGAACTTCGACGCGTTCTGGGTCGAGTGGGACTCGCAGGTGCTCGAGAGGCTCGGCGTCG
>DAIRED010000206.1:0-4095 GCA_036795795.1 Thermoplasmatota archaeon
ATCATTTTCTTCAAAATTATATGCGGTGCACAAGCGCTTAGCTAGGATTTTACTTGTTGGTGCCCCAACTTCTGAAGAAGGACCCGCACCTAGAAAAAGGATTACTTTTCCTTGCCAAATTTTATCCAGCAATTGCGGGGGAATATTCTTTAATTCTTGAACCAATTCATTTCACCTTGCCATACCCATAATTGATGGTTATTATAAATACTTTTAATATCCACCGTTTTTCAAACCAAAATCGTCGAATTAGCGTCTTCAACTTCGAGACCAGTCGGTCGTTGTCTACCAGGCCCGCTGTGTTCGAGAATTGTTTTATAGGGGCCAGGTCAGCAACTCACGCGCGCGTCATCGATGGCCATTTGCGCCTCCGCCTCCGGCACGTCCACCCTGCCACCATACTGGGTCTTGTGCCTGGCCAGCCGCGTCATGTCGAGGACGTTGACAAGTCGCTCGGGCATTCTGCCATCGCGGACGTGCGTTTCGCTGAGGTACGATACAACACAGGTGTGGCTTCGCTCTTTGACACCATCTGCGAAAAGGATTGCCCTCCCAGCCTGGAGCATGGAGTTGTAGGCGCAAAGCAGCGCGATGTCCGGGTATCCGGTCTTGAGAACGCCTTCGGCCCTGCTTAAGAAGTGCATGGAGGATGCCAGCGATTCCCTAGCTTTGGTTTTATCTGGCGT
The DNA here is from genome assembly GCA_036795795.1 of Thermoplasmatota archaeon. Lineage (GTDB taxonomy): Archaea > Thermoplasmatota > Thermoplasmata > SG8-5 > DAIRED01 > DAIRED01. The sequence goes on from DAIRED010000206.1 coordinate 687, forward strand.
TTCGCGTTTCAACAACCCGCGCTCGAAGCATTCGGATGTTTTCATCTCACGACCAACCCCGCACCTTCCAGGATTACCACATTCCTGATAATGCTTTCGTAAAACACCCTGTCCTTGTCGGCCACATCACGCCAACCTCCGATGGTGTAAACCTGATGGTTGATTTGCATGCCCAGCTTTTTCGAAGCCGCCCTTACGGCATTTGCGAAAGCGCTGTCCGGCCTGTCGGAAATGACGACGACATCCACGTCGCTCCTCTCGTCGTATTCGCCAGTCGCACAGCTTCCGTAGAGCGCCACGGCAACCAATTCCTCGTCCGATTTCAACAAAGATTCGACGAACTTCGCCGCCTGCAAATCAGCCAGCACCCTGAACTTTTTAAGCGCGCGCGTCATCGGATTGTCCGCGAGGGAGTAGAACTTGGCCCTGGCCAGTTCCTCGCAATCGAGAAACGATCCAACTTTCAGGGCAGCCAGCGTCCTGCTTGCCGTGAAAGAGCTGACGTTCAGTTCTGCCGCGAGTTCTTTCACATATATCTTCCTGGTCGGGTGGCGCAGGAAGAACTCTATGACGCGCCAATCAGCATATTTTCTGAGGCTGTCGAGCATTATGCACCCATATAGCAAACGATGGTTTGATATAAAAAACTAACGTTTGATGGAATGCGTCTATATTGTTCAGGATGGAGGGCGTTGACGCTCGTTCACAACGAAGATTCTGACAGACGGCGGGCTCATACCGCACCTGAAGAAGAAGGTGAGCCATAAGGCGAAGAGGGGAAGAAAACCGATTCGGTATTGCTCTTCCCCAGCGGAGCGTACAAATGGCTTAACCGAGTCATCAGCCTGTCATCGTCCAGCAAGTCCACCGTGTTTGAAAATTGGTTTGCGGAGCCCAGGTTGGTCGGGAGCCTCTTGACCGCAGGGTCACGAATCATCTTGCGTATCTCCGATGCGAAGACGTCTCCATGGATGATGAGGTATGGCCTATCGTGAAAGGGCGAGACCTTCGCCCGGAGCGGCTCGGTGATTCCCAGGTCGTTGTGTTTTTCAGCAGCAAACTCGTATGCCCGCGACAAGCTGGCCTCTCTAGATTTCCAGTCTCCAGCTGCGAGGGCGTCTGCCAGGGCCGGGGCGATTCCTCCCGCGTATTCCAACCTTGAAAACGCCGTCCCGAACCACTTGCTGTACGGCGCATACTCGCGCTCCATCTGGAAGCACAGACGCATGAGCGTGTGCACCATCCTGGCGGCGACGAGCCTCGAACCCAGGTCGTCCCCGGCCTCGCCGCAGCGTCCGACGAACGGCTCCTCCTGGCCGAGCTTCGCCCATTCGGAGGCGAGAAGGTAGAGCCAGACGTCGCGAGGGTAGTAATGGAGTTTCTTTCGCATGCGTTCCACGCCGATGTCGTCCCTGAACAGCCTACCGCGGCGGACCGTCGCCAGCTTCTGCTCCGAAGTGGTCATCCAATCTGCGGGGCCCACCTTCCGCCCGACGGTCAATCCCATGTAGTCCTTGAAGAACGACGCGACCGTATGGACCTCGACCTTGTGGTTTATCGGCGCTCCCTTCCGGAGCCTGACGGCGACTCTGGATTCTCCCGGCGCGTCCCTCTCGAAATTCGTATAAAAACCCATGAATTCGGAGGGGAGCCTGCCGGCCAAGGCCTTGAGAATCCGCGCCCTCGTTCCAGAATCCTCCGGTTTCAGGAAGAGCTGGACGCACGGTCCCCATTCGTGGTCGGTCGAACGTGCGGAGTCGAACCCCAGTACCTCGGAGCCGTGGCCGAGCAGGCCAGCAGAATACTCCAGGCCAGGGAACTCATCTTCGACAACGTTCTCCACTACATCGTGGAAGAACCGCTCGCTAAGCTCCATACCCTTGATGAAACGAGGCATACGGGCGCTCAACGTGCAATGACGGATATAAACATGCTTGTACCTCGCATGTGTGGAGATGCCCCCAGACGGCTTCGCACCTGAACCACTACTTCGATTTCTTAGCCCTCTTCTCAATCATCTTCCTTATCTTCTCGTACGACGGCGGCGGCCCCGTCCTCACCTGCTTGCCGTCGATGAAGAATGCGTCGGTCTGGCCGCACGCTATAATCGCGCCTTTCTCCATAGTGTCGAACTCGCGGAACGAGACCTTGCCAGGATAGCGAGAACCCACCTCGGCGCACGCCCGCTTCGCGCGCTCGTAGACGATGTTCTGCGCCGGGCACCAGCCGTTCGTGAATGCGACGATGTTGACCTTGCCGGGTTCGGGGGCGGCGTCGAACCTCTCGGGAATCCACTTGGGCTTCTTCGCGTCGGGAGTGAAGGGCTTCCACATCAGGACCGCCATGCCGTTCTTGTCGGCCGCCTCGAAACCGTACTTCTTGAACCACGACGCCTTCATCCAGAACGGGAGCGTGATGCCCCAGGCGGCTATCCCTTTGGCTCCGAGTGCCCTGGCGTCGGCCTCGGCCGCGGCGATGAGCGCCCGCCCCATCCCGCGATTCCGCCGGTTGCCGCGCCCCTCTTTGTAGCCGTGCACCCAGATGCAGTGAATCATGTAGAGGCCTTCGCCGTCGACGAACGATTTTTCGATTGGAAGGTACTGTATCATCCCGCCGACCGTCCCATCGTCGTCAACCGCCAGCTTCACGCGAAGGCCGTCGGATTTGTAGCGCTCGAACCACTTGCGCTTGCGGTTCCCCGCCTCCTTCATCTCGGGGCTCCACTCCTCAAGGCAGAGGAGGTACTCTCCGACGCGCGCTGGGTCGAGGTCGACGACGTTCATTTTCTACACCGATGGGCCATCGGATTGGGGCTATTTCATTGTGGCGGTTCCGAGAGCGCCCTCTGCGCCCCGTCCACCCAACCTTTTTTTACCCAAACGGCGTATAGGTTCAGTGAGGTTGCCAATAATATGAGCCAGCTCGCCCGAAAACGAAAGACAAAATTGATGCCCGCTGCCGGCGCAACCAAGCTTCCGGCCAGCCTCCGCCACCTCTTCTGGGAGCACGATTTCAAGGCGCTGACCTGGGGCGGGGACCGCGACCTCGTAATCGCCAAGGTTCTTGAGAGCGGCACGTGGGATGACATCTGCTGGCTCCGAAAGGCGCTGACGAGGGAAGAGCTGCGCGCCTGGCTCGTGGCGAGAAAAGGGCGGGGTCTCGACGAGAGGCGCTTGAGTTACTGGGGGCTGATGCTCAACATCCCTGATAGGACGGTATCGGCGTGGACGAGGAAGCTGATGAGCGACCCGTGGCACGGGAGGACGACCCCATGAAATGGCACGCCGAAGTCCTTAGCGCCAGTCAACTGAAAGTTCTTGCGAGGCTCGGCCCATTCATGTCCAAAAATGGGTTCTACCTCGGAGGCGGCACGGCCGTCGCTCTTCACCTCGGCCACCGCAAGTCCATC
>DAIRED010000207.1:0-4089 GCA_036795795.1 Thermoplasmatota archaeon
TACCGATGCGTCAGGAAGGACGGCACGACCTATGACGGAGAGGTCAGCTCCGCGCTGCTCAAGAGCGCGACCGGCAAGGTCCGGGCGATCATGGGCATAGTTCGCGACGTAACCGAGAGGAACAAAATCGAGAGCGCCCTCCTGGAGAGCGAGGAGAAGTACCGCCACCTGGTCGAAATGGCGAATGTCGGCATCGCGATAATCCAGAACGGCAAGGTCGCGTTCTTCAACGAAAAGGCCCTTCACATGATGGGCTACACGAAGGAGATGGCAGGCCGCTTCGATTTCCTGGAGGCGATTGCGGACGACCAAAGGGGGCGCGTGGCGGAGCTTTACGCGAAACGGATGCGGGGGGAGGAGGTCCCGTCGATGTACGAGACCGTCCTGAAGCGTTCGGATGGCTCCAAGTTCCCAGCCGAAATCACCGCCAGCATCATCACATACCTCGGAAAGCCCGCCGACATGGTCATCATCCGCGACATCAGCGAGATTGCGAAGGCCGGCGAGGCAATGCAGCAAATGTCGGACCAGCTTCGCAGCATCAGCGAAAACCTGGCGGACGGGATGGTGTACCAGATTGATTCCGGCGCGGACGGCACGAGGCGCGAGATGACGTACCTCAGCCCAGCCGTGGAGAGGCTCCACGGCCTCACAGTCGAAAACGTTCTCAAAGACCCCGCACTGATATACATGCAGGTCCTGGAAGAGGACCGGGAGGCGCTCGCCGAGGCGGAGGCGCACGCGTTCGAGACGCGGACGAAGATGGACCAGCAAGTGCGAGTGAGGCTTCCGTCGGGCGAGGTCAGATGGCGCCATTTTGTTTCGGTGCCGAGGAAGCTGGACAACGGCCACGTCGTCTGGGACGGCATCGAGCTCGACGTCACGGACCGAATCGGTTCCGAAGAAAGCAGGGCGCGGAGCGAGGCGAGATACCGGGAGCTGGCCGATGGCATGTTCAGCGGCTTGGCGGTCTACGAAGCCGTGGACGGCGGCGAGGACTTCGAGTTGGTGGAATTCAACAAAGCCGCTGAGAGTATAGAGGGCATCGACCGCAGGGACGTAATCGGCCGGCGCGTCACCGAGGCCTTCCCGGGCGTGCGCGAGATGGGAATCCTGGAGGCCTTCAGGCGCGTGTGGAAGACGGGCGCGCCGGAGCACATGCCGGTGGCGCTCTATAAAGACGACAAAAACGCCGGCTGGAGGAAGAACTACGTCTACAAGCTCCCGTCGGGCGAGATAGCAGCCATATACGAGGACGTCACCGAGCAGCGAGAACTCTACGATTCCGTGAGGGAGAGCGAGGAGAAGTACAGGCTGCTGATGGAGAACGCCAACGACGCGATGTTCCTGGCCGACGCGGAGACGGGGGCTATCATCGAGGCGAACAAGGCCGCGGAGAGGCTCATCGGCAGGCCGAAATCGGAGATAATCGGGATGCACCAGTCGAAGCTGCACCCGCCGGAGGAGGTCGACAAGTACGTCGAGATGTTCAAGGCCCACCTCAAGGACGGGCGGGCAATCGAAGAGGATGTCTACGTGCTCCACAGCGACGGCGCGCGCATCCCGGTCTCGATAAGCTCAAGCGTCTTCATCCTGGAGGGGAGGGCGGTGAACCAGGGGAACTTCCGCGACCTCAGGGAGCGCAAGAAGGCAGAAGAGGAAATAATCGCTTCCGAGGTCCGCTACCGCCGCCTTTTCGAAGCCGCCAAGGACGGAATACTGATACTCGACGCCAAAACCGGGGCGGTTGTGGACGTGAACCCTTTCCTTGTCACCCTGCTGGGATACACGCGGGAGGAATTCTGCGGGAAGAAACTTTGGGAACTTGGATTTTTCAAGGATATCATTGCGAACGAGGTTCACTTCGTAGCCCTCCAGCAGAATGGTTACATCCGTTACGAAGAACTACCCCTAAAGACTAAGGATGGCCATAAAATCGAGGTGGAGTTCGTCAGCAACGTGTACGATGTGGACCACAACAAGGTCGTCCAATGCAACATCCGGGACATTACCGAGCACAAGAAGGTGAAGCAATCCCTCTTGGAAAGTGAATCGAAGTACAAGACCCTCTTCGACATGGCTCACGACGCCATCTTCCTCATGGACGGCAATATATTCGTGGACTGCAACAATAAAACGCTGGAGATGTTCAAGTGCACGAGGGAGCAGATAATCGGCCAGCCGCCCTACAAGTTCTCACCGCCAAAGCAACCGGATGGCAGGATGTCCGACGAGATGGCGAAGGAATTAATCCAGGCGGCGTTTTCAGGCGCGCCCCAGTTTTTCGAATGGAAGCACACGCATTTCGATGGCTCCCCCTTCGACGCGGAGGTCAGTCTCAACGTAATTGATTTCAGGGCCAAGAAGTACCTCCTGGCGATCGTCAGGGACATCACGGAGCGCAAGAAGAGCGAGATGGCCCTAATCAGGCTCAAGGAATTCAGCGACAACGTCATCGACAATTCCCCCGTCGGAATAATGACGACGGACATGGATGGCAACGTCACCTCGGTCAACAGGGCCATGCTGTCCATCCTGGGAAGCCCAGGCGCCGAGAAGACCATGAAGTTCAACATCCTCAAGCTCAAGGCGATGGTCGACCAGGGCATCTCGAAGCTGTTCGAGGACTGCATCCGGAGGGGGGACAAGGTGCAGGTCGACAAGATACACTACAAGACCATCTGGGGCAAGGAAGTCGACGTCAGCATGCAAATCGCCCCCTTGATGGACGCTTCCGCACGGAAGCAGATCGGAACTCTGGCAATCGTGGACGACATCACGGAAAACATCAAGGTCTCGCGCGACCTCGCCGCCTCGGAATCGAAGCTCCACACCATCCTCAGCTCGATGGAGGACCTCGTCTTCGGCTTCGACATCGAGGGTCGGTTCAACTTCTGCCATTCGCCTAAAAAAGGGCATCTGTACGCGCCGCCTGACCTCTTCGTGGGCAAGCACTTCTTGGAAATACTCCCGCCCCATGTAGCCGAGCCGACGCGCGAGGCCCTCGAGCGCGCCAAGGGCGGCGAGGTCTCCGAATACGAGTACTGGATGGAATTCGACGGAGAGAAGCGGTGGTTCATCGCCAAGGTCTCGCCGACGATGGAGCACGGCCATTACCGCGGAGCAGTCGCCGTCGTCCGGGACGTGACCGAGAGAAACGCCGCCGAAGAGGCCGTCAGGGGCTCCGAGGAGCGCCTCAAGGCGCTATTCCACGCGTCGATAGACGGAATCGGGGTGGAGAGCCACGGCAAGTTCGCCTACGTGAATCCGTCCTACGCTGCGATGCACGGGTATTCCAGCTCTGAAGAGCTCGTCGGCTTGAAGGTCTCGGATACCGTCGCCGCGGAAGACCGGAAGCGGATGGAGAAATATTCCATCGCCAGGGCGGAGGGCGGGCACGCGCCGAACCGGTACCATTACAAGGCCATGCGCAAGGACGGGAGCGCGTTCGACGCGGAGATTTCGATATCCGAGTACATGCTGGGACACGAGCTGTTCATCGTCGGATTCGTCAAGGACGTGACCGAGCAGAAGAGGCGGCAGGGCGACGATGTGCAGCGCCAGATACTCGAAGCGCAGCTCAAGCTCAAGTCCGTCCTGACGGACATCATTCCCGTCATGCTAGGATCGATGAACCGGGAGGCGCGCGCCGGCCTCGTCGAGAAGCTGTCGGAGCGCCTCGACGTCGTTCTGCAGGAGAAGTACTCGAGCGACAAAGCATTCGAAACGTCGAGGGACGTGGCAAACGCGTACATTGACGTCCTGGCAGACCTGGGGGGGGAATCCGTATCGTCGTGCCGCGGCGGTCCTATCGCCAAGGATTCCGGCCCGCGCGACTGCTCCGTGACGATTGAAGCATGCCCCTGGGACAACGGGAAAGCCCGCAACGTCCTCCTGTGCGTTCTATGCAGGGGCATCGCAGGGCGATTCGCCTCCAAATCCAAGACTCCCATCGGCGTCGAGCTCCGGAAGAGCATGGCCGACGGGGAGAAACGCTGCCTCGTGGTGATTACGGAAGAAAAAGATTAATGCGCGCAACGCTTTGAGGTCGCCGATGCAATTCTCCGATTGGAAGCCCCTCTATGAGGA
>DAIRED010000208.1:0-4063 GCA_036795795.1 Thermoplasmatota archaeon
CACTCCAGCCCTATCGCACCCTTGCCTATCTGCTCGTGGCGGTCCTTCCTAGAACCGAACGGGTTCATCGTGTCGTTCAGGTGGAAGGCGCGGAGCCTGTCGAGCCCCACGATGGAATCGAAATCCTCGATTATCTTCTCCCAGCTCGCCGCGGTCCGCACGTCGTACCCCGCCGAGAACGCATGGCACGTGTCGAAGCAGACGCCCATCCTCTCGTGGCCGTCGAGTAGCTTGATTATCTCGCCGAGCTGCTCGAAGGTCCTTCCGAGGTAAGCCCCCTGGCCGGCGGTTGTCTCTATCAGCAGGTTGACCTTGGCCCCTTCGGTCTTCTCGAGGGCGTGGGAGAGCGCCTTCGCGACGCGCGAGATGCCCTCTTTCTCTCCGCTGCCTCCGTGCGAGCCGGGGTGGAAGATGACTCGCTGGATGCCAAGGTATTCCGCGCGCTGCGCTTCGATGAGGAATGCGTCGCGCGATTTCTTCCAGGCAGAATCGTCCGCCGAGGCCATGTTGATGAGGTAAGAGTCGTGGGCGGCCATCTCGGCGATTCCCGTACCCTTCCTCGCCTCGTCCAGCAGCACGCGGTCGTTGCGCAAAAGCTCCCTCGCGCTCCACTGGCTGGCGCTCTTGGTGAAGACCTGGACGCACTCGCACCCATCTTCCTTGCCCTTGAGGAGGGCGTTGTGAAAACCGCCAGCGATGGACTCGTGCGCGCCGAGGAGCATGCGCGAGAATCTCCGTGGGCGTATTAAACGATTGCCCATCAATACGGTTAAGTAAGGGAAATATCTGCCTGGGGCGATGAGGTTCGCGCTCCCGTTGAAGGTTCTGTTGTTCGCGGTGGTGGCTCCGCTGGTGGTGATGGTCGCCGCGCTCGCGGGCATCCAACCACTAGGGCTCGTCGGATACGTCTTCCTGACGGCGTTCGCCGGCGCCTGGAACTTCATGGTCATCCGCCATCTGTGGAAGAACGGCCCGAAGGTGTGGCAGACGTATGCGCTCGCGGGCGCGATGGTCCCTGTCTTCCTATGCTGGACCCTGCTTCATCCTGCTCTTTTCAAGTACTCGAGGACCGTCCTGGTTTTCACCTACTTCATCGCTCTGGTGCTCACGTCGCTGGCTTCCGCAAGGGCGGCGAAGCGCGGGCTGGGGCATTACTTCGTTCCTATCTACAACGCCCTAGGGATGTGCATCGTGGGAATCTGGGTGGCACTTGACGGCGGGGGCGAAGCACCTTCCCTGATGATGCCTCTGGGCTACGCGAGCGGCGTGAGCCAGGCCCTGAACTTCTTCTACCTCGCAACCTTCATGCCGTTCTTCTTCCTCCCGCCGATGCTGCTCAAGTTCCAGGCCGAGGACCGTCCGGAACTGTCTGTGAAAGGGAAGATAAACTTGAAAACGGTCGGCTGGGGGGCCGGCAAGCTGGCTTCGGCCATCTCCGCGTACTTCGTCGGATTTCTGCTCATCGCCACGGCGATCGGAGTAGGCAACATCTCATCTTTCTCGGATGAATCGCCGGATTATGTTCCGAGGCAGGACATGCAGTTCGCCATCGTCGCCAGGAGTTTCACAGCCGAGAACGCTCCGGTATCTGATTGGCCGGATGAGTTGGCCCACGAAATCGCCGCGGCGAAGAATCTGTGGCTCGGTTACATCCGCTACGACGTGCGCAGCGAGATGCTGGAAGATGGCGAAGGGCTCGACGCCTTGAAGAACGCCTCCGAGACGATACATGCAGAGGGGCTCGGCCTGATGCTCGGATTATACGGCAGGACTGGCTGGTCGGGAACCCCCCCTCGCAACTTCGAGGAATACCGGGAGCAGATAACTGTCGACACCCTGGCCGTCTCCGGATTCGCCGACTACGTCCTGCCATACTACGAACCGAACGGCCAGGCGAAGCTCAACCTGGGGCACGGGGAAAGCGCCGCAGGATGGGCCGAGGCAATCTACGATTTGACCGTGCAGGTTCGCAACTCCTCGGATGCGAAGGTTCTGATTGAAATCGCCACGGATTCCTCGTCACTCGACCTCATCGCTGCAATCCAGCAGACCGGTGTAGATGCAATCGGACTCGACATCTATCCGTCCAACTGGGACGAGATGGAGAAGCTGCGCGAGTGCGCTGCCGCGGTCGACCGTTCCAGCGTCCCCGAGCTTTGGCTCTCGGAGTTCGGCATGGAGCTCTCGATGTTCGGCGACGGGGCGCAGGCGAACTTCATCAAAATGGCGGTGGCGGAGGCGTCGCGCCTGGACCTTACTGGCTGCTGCCTGTGGGCCCTGCAGGACGACACAGGGCTGGGGCACCCGCCGATGGCGCAGTCGCACTTCGGGATAATCCGGGCGGACTGGACGCCGAGGAAGGGGTACGATGCCTATGCCGAGGCGATTGCTGCCGTGCGGGGAACCTGAGACTGCCCCTCGCCGTGAAAATGCATCGTGCCGGCAACGATGTCTCCACGCCTTGCTCAGCCGTACATCGGCCCATCATACTCGTGCTTTGGGAGAACTGGCTTCTTTATCAGCTTTCCTCCGCCGGACCTGTGGAACAGTATGTCCCTCCTGAGGAGCGTGATGTAACGCCTCTCGCCCAAGCCTTCGACGCCCAACATTCCGGCCCGCTGCAAAACTGACATGGCGCGCTTGAAGACCATCGGCGGGACGCCGACCTCCTTCTCGACCTCCCTGTACGTCGCTGGGTATAGCTCCAGCAGGATTTTGAGTATGCGGCCTTCGACGCTTCCGGCATCGACTTCGAACATGTGATGAATGGCCTCGGATATGCGAAGTGGTACTACGATGGTCGTGAGCGTCCCGCTCAGCCGAACATCGTCGTCTGCTCCTTGGCCTTCTCCTTCTCCGGCTCGGCAGCCTTGATGATGTCGATGGACGCAATCATGTGCGCCGGGATTATCCTCATCCGGCCGACCGACTCCTTGTGCGACTCGTCCAGCCTCATGCAGAGGCCCTCGGTGCTCCCTATCGCCGTGTAGCCCATGAACGTGCCGTGCGTGACGAGCGGCGCATCCCTCGACTCGAGCGAGACAATCCTGTATTTCGAACTCTTGGTCATCACGACCGGCTTTTCCTCGTCTTCAGGCATTTCACTTCCTCCTTTCTGCTTTTATGAGCCCCTCGATGTGCTCGACGCTCTTCCTGTAGTTCTCCATCGCGATGCCGACATTGGCCTCGACGAAGTTCCACGCCTTGCCCATGCTCCCGTAGCGGAGACGGACGCCGCGCCTGCGACCCCGGTCCTCGAAGGCCACGTCCTCGATTAGGTCCATCGACCTCAGCTTGCCGATGTGGCGGTAGACGGTGACCTTCGAGGTGGACAGGCGCTTCGACAGCTCCTCCGGCGTCCAGGGCTTTTCCGGACGGCGCATGAGGCAGTCCGCGAACAGCCGGTACGGGATTCCCTCGCGCACGAGTTTCGTCCCGCGCTTCGATTCCTGCCCCTTCGGGAGGTATCCAATCTGGAAAAGGAACGTCTCCAGCGCCTCGTCTGGATCCTCGACGTTGGTGAGCGGGAGGTTGCGCGACACGGAAATCTCGAACTGCATCAAGCAGATATGGACCACTTACGATTTAAGGCTATGGCTTAAAAGAAAAATTCGCGGAACCGGAGTTACCGGTCCCGCGCCTCCGTCGTGCTGCCCACGTAGGAGAGTGATTTCCGCTTGCGGCGGTAGATGATTAGAGGGACTCCGACAATCGGCGGGAGGATGGCGACCATCTCGGCGGAGAACTCGGGGACGGGGACGACGCTGAGCAATTGAGCCCAGCCGGAGTCTGATAAGTCGGGGGTTGTACGGTCCCTATCGGGAGCTCCAACTATCACGTCGTTGTAGCCGTTGTTGTCTACGTCACCTGCTTCGCAGACGGACCAGCCGAAGTGCGCGCCGGCGACGGGGCCGTCCTTGATGTAGGCGGCGTTCCAAGCGGGAATCGTGCCGCTCAGCGATGCGGAGCCGTTGAAGATGTATACTCGCCCAGCTCCCGCCGACGCGTTGCCGTTGTAAGGGGCGCCGATGATGATGTCGTCGATGCCGCTATCGCTAGGGAG
>DAIRED010000209.1:0-4061 GCA_036795795.1 Thermoplasmatota archaeon
CCCAGCCCTTTGTGCGTTTGTCAATCTCCGCGGCGAGCTTCTTGTCCCCCTTCTCGTGGGATTTCAAGAGCTTCGGGTAATCAATCATCGCCATCGGGTGGATGCCGATGTGCGACGCGATGATGAACTCGACGCGGGCGAGCCCGACGCCGTCGTTGGGCAGCGTGCCGAGCGCGAAAGCCGTCTCGGGTATCGCGGCGTTCATCCTTATCTTCGTCCGGGTCTGCGGGACCTCGATCCAGTCCTTCCGCGCCGTGAATTGCACCTCGCCCTCGTAGACGATTCCTCGCTCCCCCTCTCCGCACGAGAGGGTTATCTTCTGGCCCGAGTGGATCGCGGTCGTCGCAGTCTGCGTCCCGACGATGCACGGGATGCCGAGCTCGCGAGAGAGGATGGCCGTGTGGCACGTCCGCCCGCCCTGCTCGGTTATGATGCCGGACGACATTTTCATTATCGGCTCCCAGTCCGGGTCGGTCATCTTCGTGACCAAAATGCTGCCCTTCTTGAACTTCGCGATGTCCCGGGGGTTGTCAATGACCATCGCGTTCCCGCAGGATATCTTGCGCCCGACAGCGATGCCCTCCGCCAGCTTCCTGTGCTTGGCGCGGACCTCCTCGAACGGGACGGCGTACTCGTAGCTCTCCACCAGGAAGTAATCCTTCCCCCCCTCGGTCTTGCGCACCTGCCTGGCGCTTTGGACCGTCTCTGGCCTGGCCTGAACGACGAATATCTCGCCGGTCTTGCCGTCCTTGGCCCACTCGATGTCCATGTGCTTCCTGTACGTGTGCGGCAGCGGCGAGCCGGCCTTGCGCGCGTGCTCCCTGGCCTCGCGGGTGTAGTGGTCCTCTATGATGCAGGCCCAGTCTGCAAGCCTCAGCGCCTCCGCGTTCGTGATGCTCCACGCGCAGCGCTCCTTCCTGGACGTGTGAACGGTTTTTATGGGGTTCGCCGGGTCGTCGCTGTATATCCCCTTCAGCTCCTTCGAACCCATGCGCTTTCCCACGATGGCCCTGCGCCCGTTCGGCAGGACTGGCTTGAAGACCTGGAACTCGTCGGGGATGACCTTCCCGCCGACGATGCACTCACCGAGGCCCCACGATGAATTGATGACGATGAGGTCCTTGAAACCAGACTCGGGGTCGAGGGTGAACATGATTCCAGACGCCGCGCGGTCGGAGCGCACCATCCGCTGGACGGCGATGGAAAGGTAGACGCTGAAGTGGTCGAACTTCCGCTCCTGGCGGTACGATATCGCCCGGTCCGTGAAGAGGCTGGCGAAGCACCGCTTGCACATCTCGAGCAACGCCTCGTCGCCGCGCACGTTGAGGTACGTGTCCTGCTGGCCCGCGAACGAGGCGTCCGGCAGGTCCTCCGCGGTCGCCGACGAGCGCACGGCCACGTCGACGTCGCGCCGCCTCCCGCTGAGCTTGGCGTACGCCTTGACTATCTCGTCCTTGAGGTCCTTCGGGAGCTCCGCCTGCATGATGGTGGCGCGGGCGGCCTCGCCGCGGGCGTGGAGGTTGTCCAGGTCGTTCGTATCGAGGCCCGACAGGGCGTCCTTGAGCTTGTGGTCGATGCCTGCGGTCTTGAGGAAGTGCCTGTAGGCGCTGGCTGTGATTGCGAAGCCGTTCGGTATCGCAACCCCCTTCTCCTCGAGACGGCAGTACATCTCTCCCAGCGATGCGTTCTTCCCGCCCACCAGGGGGATGTCTGCAATGCCAATCTCGCTGAACCACAGGATGTTCTTCTCGCTCTTTTCCATCGAGCACGCCCCCGCAGGCCCGAGGAATCGCCCCGCCTCTAATAATGCTTTTCCCCCCCCCGGATTGTTGGAATTTTCGATGCAATCGGCGGGCCAGCTTCGCGCGGCTCCCCCCGTAGGGGAAGGTTAATTAATCCTGAGCGATATTGATGGACCGATGCCGAAGGCGAAGAAAGCTGAAAAAGCGGGCAGTCCTCGAAAAGCGAAACCCGCCAAGGCGCGGAGCGCCCCGTCCGCCGAGCGCAAGCTCGCGGAATTGCAGGAGCGGTTCCGCGACCAGCAGAGGCGCATCCAGAGCATCGAGGGGCGCCTGGCGACGCGCATCAAGCGCGAGGAGATAATCCTCGGCGCGATAGGCCTGGAGCCGGCCAAGCTGAAGGCCGGCGACAAGGGCACTATCGGCGAGCTGCAGCGAATCCTCCTGAAGAACGAGGAGCTGCTGCTGAGCTCCAACAAGCGCGTCGAGAGCATACTGACCGCCCTGAAGAACCACCGCGAGGTGCTGATAAAGCTCAACAAGCGCGTTTACAAGGAAGGGGTGCGAGACCAGATGAAGCTCGAGCTGGCAGTGATGGGAAACACCCTCTCGCTGCTCGGCATGGGTGGCTTCGAGTTCGACTCCTCGATACCGGAAGAGATACGCAAGATACGCTCGATGCTGGAGAAAGACGACGCCGAGCTGGCCAAGGTCCGGAAGCGCAAGGAGATCCTCGACAAGAAGTTCGAGACAGAGCTGGAGAAGTTCGACGTCGAGACAGTCTACAAGAAGAAGAAGGACATACCGGGGTATCTGTAGTTCTGATTCGACGGAACTCCAGGCGTCGTCGATTGCAGAATTCTTATTATACAACGGGCGCAATGCTCCCCTGGCGCGCTGAACCGCGCGCCGGCGAGGGATAGAGAATGGTCAACCAAGCGTTCATAGACAAATTGAATGCCAACATATCCAACGAAGTGAGGGATTTGATGGCGGGGCCGGCATACATAACGGCAAAGGGCACAGGGGCGGACCAGTACAAGGGATTGGGCGACGAGCTGGCGACGGCGCTGATACCGTTCAAGAAATCTACGTACCAGGCGCAGGAGTACGTCTTCGTCAGGATTCCGATAAAGGACCAGAACGTCGGCTTCGTCGATTTCGTGGCGCCCGTTCTGAACGTCAAGGGGAAGAGCGTACAGGGTGTCGGAACGTTCGCCACGTACACGCCGAACCCGGTGGCGGAGACGTACGTCGAGAGGATGATAGGCTTCGGCTACAAGCTCGTCCCCCACAGCATGGTCGTCGAGCAGGGGATGAAGCCCAAGGAAGTCCTGAAAGGTAACATGATAAAATCGCAGGCCATCAACGAAATCAACGCCGACAAGAAGCTCTGCAACCTGCTGCACGGCCATTCGGACTGCCGGGTGGCCGAGGGAATCATCGGTTCCGCCTACTTCAAGCTGGAGGTTCCGTGGCTGGACTACCCGCCGGGGATGCTGACAGTCATCCCGTACAAGGGTCACACGTTCCTGGTGTCGAAGGACGCCGGCGGGTCCGGCGCGATGGCCGATTCGCCGAAATACCCGTTCAAGGAAAGGGTCGCGGCGTTCATCCAGATTGCCGCATACCTGGCGAAGCACAGGGAGGGCGGCGAAGCCGTGGGCAAGTTCTACATGGACAACTCGATGGAGATGATTGTCCCTCAGCTCATGGATTATTTGAAACAGCCAGCGGCGGCCGCACCCAAGTAGGACTGTCGATTGCGCGATGTCGGCCCTCGCGATTCGAGCGCATGCCCATCGAGGGTCGCGCGCCCGAGGGACCCGTCAAACTTAGCGTCAATCATATTATCTCCGAACGCCATCCGGACATTCGGTGAGATGAATGTCGGCTCCCAAGCTAATTCCGGATGACGCCCGCCAGATGATTGCAGAGAGGCTCAACGCGTTCAAAGATACCGTCAATGTAGAAGTATATACTAAAGACGGCACCCACGATGACTTCAACGCCGTCAGCGTCGGCCTCGTCAGCGAGCTGGCGGAGATATCCAAGAAGATTTCGCCCAAGTTCTACAAGATAGGGGACGAGCGCGCGAAGGAGATGAAGGTCGGGCGGACGCCGACCATCCTCATCGCCCCGGAGAAGTACAAGATACGCTACACTGGCGCTCCCGCCGGCGAGGAAGGCCGTTCGTTCATGCAGATAATCGAGCAGGTGTCGTTCGCCGACAGCATGCTAACGCCAAAAACGAAGGCGAGACTCAATACCCTGAAGGATCCGCGCCACATCCAGGTCTTCGTCACGCCGACGTGCCCGTAC
>DAIRED010000210.1:0-4033 GCA_036795795.1 Thermoplasmatota archaeon
GGCCTCGTTCGTGGTGAAGACTGACCTGTCCCATCCGAATCCCGCGGTGCGCGACTTCGTAGCCTTCAGGCTCCTGGACGAGCCACACCCGCGGACAGGTTCGAAGTACCGCCTCTATCCCACGTACAATTTTGCGGTCACGGTAGACGACCACCTGATGGGGATGACGCACGTTCTCCGAGGGAAGGACCACCAGAACAACACCCTGCGCCAGGAGTACGTCTACGACTACTTCGGCTGGAAGAAGCCGGTCTTCATACACTACGGATGGGTATCCATCGAGGACACCATCCTGAAGAAGACGACCATCAAGGAGAAGGTCCAGGCCGGAGAGTTCTCGGGCTGGGACGACGTCCAGCTCGGCACGATACAGGCCATGGCGAAACGCGGGATTCCGCCCGGGGCGATACGCGCCTACTGGACTGACGTGGGCATCAAGGACGTCGACATCAAGTTCTCCTGGCAGAACCTCTACGGCTACAGCCAGAAGATTCTGGAGCCGATTTCAAAACGCTTCTTCTTCGTCTGGAACCCGGTCGAGCTGACGATAGCCGGCGCACCCGACGGACTCTCTGGCAAGGCTCCCATCCACCCGGGGCACCCCGAGATGGGCGACAGAATCCTCCACCCCGACACATCGGACGGAAAGATGAAAGTCTACATCGCCGCGGACGACCTGGCTGACCTCAAGCCCGGGCAGGTGCTGCGCCTGAAGGACCTCTGCAACGTGACGGTGGCCGAAGGCAACCGGGCGACGCACGTCGGCAACGACATCTCCGTTTTGAAGGAAGGCGCTAAAATCGTCCACTGGCTCGGCGCCGAGCGCACGCCGTTCAAGGTCCAGATGGAGGACGGCAAGTGGCGCGAGGGCGTCGTCGAGCCCGCAGCGCTCGCGGAGATGGGCAAGGTCGTCCAGTTCGAGAGGTTTGGATACGTGCGCGTCGGCAAGGAGACTGAGGGGTACTACGCGCACAGGTGAGCTGATGTATATATCGAAGGGTTTTAATATCACAGAATTGATGTCAACACGCAAGTATCACAGATGAGGGGATAAAAGTGGCATATCCAGATCCTGTACCGGTAGTCAAAATAAAGGATGCCAAAGAATTCAAAGACCGATTGGATAACTTCAAATTAACCAGCGCCCAGAAAAAGTTTTACGCGGACGGCCGCCGTAAGTTCAAGAAGCAGCAATAAAAACCGGGAGGTTGAAACCTTTTCCAACGATTCTGATGGTTTGTCCGTGGAACTCGATAAGTTGAAGTTTGAGCCGTTCAGGACAGATACACGCAAGGTGGACACCTTCGATTGTGGCAATAAATCGTTGAACGATTTCCTCTGTTCGGAAGAAGTCTACGAATATGAACGAAGCAGACTCGGTAAAACAACTTTGGTATTTCATGATGGAGCACTTGTGGCATATTACACACTCAGCAATTCCTCTTTACGGATGGAATACCTCAAGAAAGTGAAGAGTTTCTCCAAGGCGAGCGAATGGCACCTGAGGGAGATTCCGTCCTTAACAATTGGCAGACTGGCGGTTGATAAACGCTGGAAGAATCGCGGAATCGGCGAGACAATCGTCCAGAAGATAGTCGCTGAGGCGCTCGATCATTTCTGCCACGCTGGCTTGAGACTGGTCATAGTCCAAGCTAAAAAAGAGGCTTTCGGATTCTATGAAAAGCTAGGGTTCCAGTTCGTGGAGGAAACCGGCAACGAGCTGAAGTTGCTCAGGATGCATGGGACGCGCACGATGTTCTTGGATTTGCATAAGGTGGAATGAGCGTAATGTAGCAATATCTCGCCTTCCACTATCTTAATTTCATCCTCGCTCAACCC
Source organism: Thermoplasmatota archaeon (assembly GCA_036795795.1). Lineage (GTDB taxonomy): Archaea > Thermoplasmatota > Thermoplasmata > SG8-5 > DAIRED01 > DAIRED01. The sequence continues at coordinate 1,840 of DAIRED010000210.1, forward strand.
GTACAGCTCGTACACTAGCGCATCGATTTCCTTATCCGTCGCCTGAATCTGGCGCTCTATACGATGCAGGCGGTCGGGCTGCTTCTCGGCCGGCTTATCCTTGTGGAGCTTGAGCATGCGGTCGTCGAGGGCAACGATGCGGTCGTGCTGGGGCTTTCGGAAGGGTTGGAGAGGTCGGAGGTGCAGATAGGACGAGGCTCGCCACAAAAAGGTATCGAGGCATCCGAAACCTCTAATTCTCCCCTGCCCTTCCAGGGTCGGCGATTCAAATGCCCGCAAAGCGCATGTCCCGCGTGGTCGAGTCCGGAACCGTGAAGATGGGTAACGTCGTGAGCCAGATGAGGGCGCGCGGCGAGAAGGTGCTCTCGTTCAACATGGGGGAGCCCGACTTCCGCACCCCGGACCACATCGTGGCCGCCGCGAAGCAGGCGCTCGACGAGGGCTTCACGCACTACACACCTTCGAACGGCATCCCCGAGCTGCGCGAGGCCATCGCCCAGCACGAGCGCGAGTGCGGCGTCGATGCCAAGGCCGAGAACGTGATGGTCACGCTGACGAAGCACGCGATCTTCATGACGATGCTCGCCCTCGTCAACGACGGCGACGAGGTCCTGCTGCCCGAGCCGGCGTTCGTCTCCTACGAGCCGTGCATCGCCCTCGCTGGCGGCAAGGCGGTCCCGATGACGATGACCGCCGAGAACGGGTTCCAGCTCACGCCGGAGATGGTCCAGGAGAAGCTCACGAAGAAGACGAAGCTCCTGGTCCTTAACTCGCCATCGAACCCGACAGGTGCGGTCTTCAAGCGCGAGAACCTCAAGGGCATCGCCGAGGTCTGCAACGATGCCAAGCTCAACGTCTTCAGCGACGAGATTTACAAGAAGCTCATCTACGACGGGGAGCACGTCTCCATCGCCAGCTTCGACGGGATGGCGGAGCGCACCGTGATTGCCGACGGCTTCTCGAAGCCGTACGCGATGACGGGCTGGCGCGTCGGTTGGCTCGTCGCCCCGAAGCCGATGTTCGCAGAGTTGGCCAAGCTGCAGCAGCACTCGCTCACGTGCGTCACGAGCTTCGTCCAGAAGGGGGCGCTCGCAGCCATCAGGGGTTCGCAGGAGCCCGTCAAGGGGATGCTGGCCGAGTTCAGGGCGCGCAGGGACCTCATCGTCAAGCTGCTCAACGACTCGGGCCACTTCGAGTGCCGCACTCCGGACGGAGCCTTCTACGTCTTCCCGAAGTACAGGCGGGAGATGCCCTCCGAGAAGTTCGCCGAGCACCTGCTGACGAAGGCAAAGGTCGCGGTGACCGCTGGCAGCGCATTCGGCAAGGCTGGAGAGGGGCACATAAGGATTTCCTACGCAGCATCCAGGGAGAACATCAGGGAGGGCGTGAGGCACATCTCGGCCGCCCTCGAAAAGGGCGAGTGACCATCCAGTCGCTCTGGATAAATTCGAAAGGCTGGCCGACAAGCCTGTGGCAGCCCCGTCACTTCTCGACTATCTGCGTCTCGCCGCACGACGGGCACATGACCTCGATGGGGCGCCTCGACGTCGATATCTCTATCGCCGAGCCGCAGGAGTTGCACGGGACCGAGTAGGCCGGGGACGATGACTGCTGGCGCCTAGGCTTCGAGGCCTTGGCCTTCGGCGGGATGTTGACATCGGGCTCCTCAGAGGCGAGGAGCCCTCGCTTGATGTGCTTCGAGTTGCGCGCGATGAGGGCGAGGCACACGACAACGAGCAGGAACAGGAGCACCTCGAACAGCGGCAGGCCGCCTATCCTCGTGTACCACAGCGGCGTCGGGTTGTCCAGGACCGTGATGACCTCGGTGGACGTCCCCCCTCCCTCGGTGTACATCCAGAATATCTGGTCTCCCTCGTCGATGGTCTCAGGCACGACGTAGTGGAGCGTCCCCTCTATCTCGGCGGTCTGCGTCGACAGGGTCGGCCCGTTCGACAGACCGTACGTGATTCTGAAGGTCCCCGGCATCGGCGTGCCTCCGAGCGCCACGATGTGGTACTTGACGGTGATAGTGTCCCCCGGTTCGTAGACGTTCCTGTTGAACTCCATCAGGACGACGTAGCCGGCGACCTGCTCGACGGTATCCTCGCCGAAGACGAGGCGTCCCCCCTGGGACGCTATGACTCGGAACGTGTAGCTGCTGGATGGGGCGGCGGGCACGGCGAACGAGAACGAG
>DAIRED010000211.1:0-4030 GCA_036795795.1 Thermoplasmatota archaeon
TCGCCCAGGCGCAGGGCGATTGTCTCGTCATCTTCGACGCCGAGGACCGCCCCGCGGCGGGCGAAGGCTCGGCGCGTGACCTCGACGACCTCTGGAACCTCGGCGAGGCCAGCCGCTTCGCAGGCGAGACCGGGGAAGCGATAAAGTACTACTCGCAGGCGCTGGACCACGCCAAGGTCCACAAAGACGTCCAGATGATGGTGCGCGTCTACGTGCGCATAGGCGAGATATTCCTGGGCTCCGGCAACTACGAGCAGGCCGCCAAGTACATCAAGGAATGCCACGCGATGGCGTCGGCGCAGGGCGACCCGAAGCTCTCAGTGGACGTGGCCAGGCTCCTCGGGAGCCTGCACTGGCGCATGGGCAAGTTCGACAAGGCGCACGAGGTTCTCGAAGGCGCCTTGGAGCACGCCCGCTCGATCGGCTACGAATCCGGCGAGGCCCAGGTAAACCTCACCTACGCCAACATCCACCAGGACCGCGGCGAGCACGACGAATCGATGAGTCGCTACCTCGAGGCTCTGAAGATATTCGGGGCGCTCGGCGACCTGGAATCGATGGCGAGGATATACAACAACATCGGCGTCAGCTTCCTCCGGCGAGGCCAGCACGAGAAATCCCTCGAGTTCTTCGAGAAGTGCGTCGCGGTATCGAAGAAGATAGGGCACGCCTTCCTGGAAGCCTGGGCGCTCTTCAACGCGGCGGAGGATTTGGCTCACATGGGCGACTTTACCAAGGCGGTCGAATACGCCGACCGTTCGCTGGAGATGTACAAGCGCCTGGGCGACAGCCTGGGCCTTTCCGGCGCGCATTCCGCTTTCGCGATAATCTACTGGAAGCAAAAGGATTACGAGCGTTCGATGGAGTGCTTCGAGGAGAGCATCACCCTGAGGAAGAAGCTCAACATGCCTTACCGGCTCGCAAACGCCTGCCTGGAGTGCGGCGAGATGCTGGCCGAGACGGGAGACTCTGAGCGCGCCCGGGAGCGCCTCGAGGAAGCGCTCGAGATATTCGAGAATATCGGGCAAGCCGAGATGGCGGAGAGGGCAAGGAAGCTGCTGGCGGGGCTTTGATTACGTTTCCCGCAGGCGAGTGAGAACGATAGAATCGATAATATCGCATTCACTTCCGCCCACCCCCCCGTTAGGTATATACCCATCCCCATCTATCACTGAGCGTGTCGCACGTCTATGAGCGCGAGTTGAAAGGCATACTGTCCGGAGACCGCAAATGGATTGAGGGCATCAGCCGCAACCTGCCAGTCGACGTGATGCGCGCCTACCTGAAGATGACGGAGCGCCCGTTCATCGTGCTCCGCGCCGCCGGCTCGTTCGGCGTCGACCTCGTGGCGATACGCGGAGACGTCTCGTTCCCCATCGAGGTCAAGTCGTCGGTCAACGACACCATCCATTTCAGCGCATCCAGCGGCCGAGGGACTCAGCAGGCGAACGAGCTGCTCGACCAGTGCGTCAGGGCGAGGCTAGTGCCGCTGTACGCCTACAGGATGAAGCGAGTGCGCGGCGACGACCCCTGGCGCGTATTCACCGTGCGTGTCGAAGGCGTCGAGGGCACACTTAGGTTCATCTACGGCATCCTCCCCAAGCTGGAGCCGGAGCGCGGCGGCCACCTAATCCTGCGCTGGAACGACGGGATGCCATTGCACAAGTTCATCGATTACTTGGCCAGGTAGCGCCTGCGAGCGCTTTCGCGCCATTGCGCGAAAGGAATCCCCTCGAAAAGTGAAATCTCATCCCGATATCGAATACATTGATGGGGGCGTGGCGCGGAGCGCCACCCTTTTATTCTCCGAGCCGTTCGCCTCTCCGATGCCATTGATGTTGATTCGTTACGGTGAGATTGGATTGAAGTCCAACTCCGTCCGCCGGAGGTTCGAGCGCTCGCTGGTGGAGAACATCGAGAATGCCTTCGTCGCGGCCAGCATGCAATGCCGCGTGACGGGGGAGCGCGGGCGCATATACGTCGCAGTCGACGATGCTGCGGCTGCCGTGGGAGTCCTCAGGAAGGTGTTCGGCATAGTGTCTTTCAGCCAAGTGGCGGAGACAGGCTCCGAGATGTCTGGAATGAAGAAGTTCGTCGCGGATTACGCTTCGGCGGTCGTCAGGGACGGCGAGACCTTCGCCGTGAAGGCCACCCGCCAGGGGAGCCACCCTTATACGAGCCTCGACATGGGGCGGGAGCTCGGCCAGGTCATACTCGACGCCAATTCCAGCCGCGGCGTGAGGGTCAATCTGGATTCTCCGGACCGGAAGATATTCGTCGAGGTTCGCAACGCGCGGGCTTTCGTCTTCTCCACCGCCGTGAAGGGTCCTGGAGGGCTCCCGATGGGCTCGCAGGGCAAGGTGCTGGCAATCCTCGAAAAACCGGAGGACGCCGTCGGGGCTTGGCTGATGATGCGCCGTGGCTGCAAGGCGGCACTGTTGTCTGAGGACGATGCCCTCGCCGAGCCGCTGGCGAAGTGGGACCCGCACCTGCGCGTGTACAAGTCGCTGGGGGATACGCCCGAGACGATGGCTGGCAAGCTGAAATGCCAGGCCGTGACGGCAGGAGGGACGTCATACCACCCGATCGGACTTACGAAGGGCAGCGAGATGCCCATGCTCCACCCGCTCGTAGGGCTTTCCAGCGAGGAGATTGCGCGGGCTTTGGACGACGTCCGCAACGGAATCCCCCCCCATTTCGGGGCGAGCAATACCTAGAACCACTGGTCCAGCGATTTCTGGTCGCGCTTGGATTGTGAATCACCGAGCTTTTCCAGCGTGGGCTCCACGCGCGACGGGCTGAAGTCCCGCTCGGTGCAAAGGTAGCGCATAACCTCGTCCTTGTTCGGAGCCCGCCAAACGACAGCGTAGTCGTCCCTCACGGAGGGCTCGAGGAATATCTTCCTCACGGCGTCGAGGCTGGGAATCTCGGTCTCCAGTTTCTTCAGGGCGCCCTCCGCCCCGCCGAACTCCTTGATGAGCTTCAAGCCCTTCTTCGGGCCGATACCGCGGATGCCCTCGTTGAAGTCCGTCCCGATGAGGATGCCAAGGTCGACCAGCTGCTCCCTGGTGAGCTGGAGCCCATCCAGGGACGCAACCAAATCGAGAACCTCCGGGACGACGGTAACGTATCGCTCCTGCCGGGGGAGCTTCCTGCGGCCAGCGAGCGTGAGGTTGCGCGCCAGCCTGGGCGCTCCGAAGAGCAGGCAATCGTAATCCTGCGAGGCCGCCACCCACGCATCTCCCTTGAGAACCATATGGCTTGCCTGCGCCTCCCCCTCTCCAGGCGCGTCCACGTGCGGCACGCCCAGGTATCCAAGCAGCTCCTTTGCCTCCGCTGCCATCGTACGACTCATCGAGGTGCTCTGCTGCGCCTTCGTCCTGGCAGTCTCCATGTCACCCTTGTCGAGGGCTTCCTTCCAGTCCTGAGCTGCCTGCTCCCTCCGGCCCCTGCGGTCCATCAGGGTGCCCATCTTGAGCGGGTTCGGAGGGCCGTCGAAGACATAGACTGGCTTGACGCCCATCTCCATCAGCGTCGCGGTGCGGCTGAAGAGTCCCGAGAGATGGGATGTGACCCGGCCGTGCGTGTCCATCAGCTGCGTCCCATCAGGCTGGCGTATGCTCGCCAGGAATTGATACAGCGCGTTGTAGGCGTCGATGGCGACGACCTTCCCCCTGAACTCCTCCAGGGTAACCTGCCTCGCGACGACGATTCCGGAGATGTCCACGCCCATGCGCGGGTGATTGGCATATGGGGAGATAATCCTTTTGAGGCGAAGCGTTAAGTAAGCGCGCGCCGGTTTCGCCGCGATGCTCGTCATCGCCCACCGCGGGGACCATTCTTCCGCTCCGGAGAACAGCCTGGAGGCTTTCCAGAGGGCGTTAGATGCCGGCGCGGACGGAATCGAGCTGGACGTGCGGACGACGGCGGACGGCGTCCCCGTCGTGATGCATGACCCATCCCTGAGACGCACCGCTGGGTTGAAACTCCGCGTCTCGAAATCGACATCCGCCCAGATTTCCAAGGCGCG
>DAIRED010000212.1:0-4022 GCA_036795795.1 Thermoplasmatota archaeon
AAAGCCGTCTGGGCCAAGCTGAAGAACGGAACCCTGTACGGCTTCGACTTCGACACGACGATGGTCAGAATCTCCCTGATGAACTGCGTCCTCCACGGAATCGGGGGCGCGAACATCCAGTACGCCGACACGCTCTCGAAGCGCTTCGAAGAAGAGAACGAATACACGGTCGTCCTGGCGAACCCGCCGTTCAAGGGGAGCATAGACGCGGACGACATCAGCGACCTCCTATCGACCAAGACCACGAAGACGGAGCTGCTGTTCGTGGAGCGCATGATAAAGCTGCTCAGAATGGGCGGCAGGTGCGCCGTCATCGTCCCGGACGGAGTATTGTTTGGCAGCTCCAACGCTCATAAAGCTTTGAGAAAGACCATCCTCGACTCGTGCCAGCTGGAGGCAATCATATCGATGCCATCGGGGGTTTTCAAGCCGTACGCGGGCGTTTCCACGGCGGTCATGGTCTTCACCAAGGGAGACAAGACGAAGAAGGTCTGGTTCTACGACATGGATTCGGACGGGTTCTCCCTTGATGACAAGCGCGCGTTCATAGACGGCAAGGGCGACATCCCGGACATAATCAAGCAATTTAAGGAAAGGAAGAAGCGCAACCCGGAGGATAGAAAGGCCAAATGCTTCTACGTACCGATAGAGGAAATCGTCCAGAACGACTACGACCTGTCGATCTCGAAATACAAGGAAATCGTGTACGAGGAAGTGAAGTACGACCCGCCCGGAGAGATATTGGATAAAATCGAGGGCATTCAGAAAGAGATTGGCGACAATGTGAAAGAATTGCGAAAATTATTGGATAATGCTGGGCGTGGAAAATGAAGGTCATCCTGAGCCGAAAAGGGTTCGACTCCGAGTCTGGCAGATATCCGAGCCCCATTTTACCGGACGGGCGAATGTACTCTTTTCCGATTCCATCGTCTGATGATAAAATTCGTTATGACCGGCTCAGCATCGAGCCAAACCTCACATACGACTGGCTGATGAAAGAATTAATCGGGAAGGGATGCGAGTCAAAAACGTGCCATCTTGACCCGGACATCTACAAGCACATTTACCCCAGAAAGGTCGGTTGGAAAGGAGCATTCGGACAAATCGGCACAGCCCAGAGACATCTGGAGAACCAGGGGGTAGGAATAGGAGATCTGTTCCTGTTCTTCGGAACATTCAGAAGGACGATGAAGAACGGCGCGTATAGATATACTGCTGAGCTGGACAAACATGTTATCTTCGGCTATCTACAAGTTGGCGAAATCGTCCACGATGAAAGTGGATTTCCCTGGCTGGCCGAACATCCTCACGTCTTAGATAAAGATCGAGTGAATGACGCCACCAACGCAATATATATTGCACGCAATAAGTTATCTTGGTGCGACAAACCGGGTTTCGGCGCATTCCGATTCAATGATAGTCTCGTTCTAACGAAGCCGGACCAGCAGAACCATAAGAAGAGCCGTTGGCAACTTCCGCATGAATTTAGGAACCTCAATATCAGCTACCATACCACGAATTCGTGGAAAGAGGATTATTTCCAATCCGTTGGCCGTGGACAGGAGTTCGTGATCCAGGAAGATAGGGCGCTGACCAAATGGGTACAGAAGCTCTTTCGCAACTCGGAATTGATGGCCTGACCCCTACTCCTTCAGCCGCACGTACACGCCCGCCCCGCTTCCCCGGAACTCGAAGAAGCTCTCCTGCTCCTTGAAAAGGGGGAGCATCTGCCTGTGGCCGTAGTCCCTCGGGTCGAAGCTCGGGTCTATCTTGCTTAGGCTCTCCCGGATCTGGGACAGGTGTGCCCAGCCGTCGTCCAGGACGGCCATGTTGTACGCCTTTATCAGTAGCTTGATGAGCTTGGCGTTCTTCCCCTTCGATGGCTCGATGGTGACCTTCGCTATCTTCCTCTCCACCGGCGTCTCGGGTCCGTCCCCTCGCATCAGGTTCTCGGTGTAGACGAATATCTCGCAGCTCTTCACGAATGCATCCGGAGTTTTCCTCTCCCCAATTCCCATCGCGAATATCCCGTGCTCGCGGATGCGCGTGGCCAGGCGAGTATAATCCGAATCGGACGAGATGATTGCGAAGCCTTCGACCAACCCCGAGTGGAGGATGTCCATCGCGTCGATGATGAGCGCTGAATCGGTGGCGTTCTTTCCGACGGTGTTGCGGAACTGCTGTATCGGCTGGATGGCGTGCTCGTGCAGGTACTGCTTCCACGAGGTCATCGACTGCTGGGTCCAGTCCCCGTAGATGCGCTTGATGGTTATCGTGCCGTAGCGGCTCGTCTCCTGGATGATCTTCTCTATGAGCTTCGGCTGGGCGTTGTCGCCGTCGACCAGCATCGCAATCTTGCGCTGGGGCCTCATAACATCTGGGATTTTATCGACCATTTGCTATTCCTTCTCGCCGCTTGATAGACGATGATGATAGAAAAGGATGCCGGATGGGATAAGAGGTTCATCGACCGTCTTTTGCCAGATGGGAATTCCTCAGCAGCTTGTAGGCGCCGCCGACCTCCAGTATAATGTATTTATACCGTTCCATCGCGGCGTCCCTTGTTATCCCGAGCCTGTCCGAGTAGATGTCGTAGTTGTGCGGAGCGTACATCTTCGCCATCGCACGGTAGGCTCGGCGCGCTGACTGGACCGACGTCTTCCACGGAATCTTGATGCCTACTGACGCAGACTCGCAGCGCACGAGAGCGTAAGCCCCGCGAGGCGTGAGCGATTTCCTTTTCGCGAGTTCCAGCGTTCCGCGCAACCCGTCGATGTCACTAGCGAGCCTGTATCTATCGACCTCTAGGTCGTTCAACCAGTTGTATGCACCTTCAAGGTGAGCGAGCCTGAGGTTTCCTTTCTAGATGTTCTCTGCTGCCGCGCTTAATTTCATCTATTTTGAACCATGGCGGAGATGCGAGCGATTTCGCTTTCTCGAGGTCTTTCTCGACCTTGCGCATCTCTACCCTCAAGATTGCCAGCTCTTCCCTGACCGCTTGAATCCTGGCCTCTCTGACGCGCTCCAGCGCCTCCTTCTTGGCGATTGCCAGTTCGGTGCCTTTACCCATTCTCTCCCGACAGGTGATTCCCCAGGACGCCTATATAAATTGCCACCGGTGGAAAATCAAAGCTCCAGCACCATGTGGATATCCTCTGGCTCTTTCGCGAAAAGCCCCGGGTCCGGCTTCTCCAGCGGCACCGCGCCGCGCGACGTGTAGAATCCGACCGCCGATTCCGACGGCGTGGCCGATATATACAAACGCTTCTTCCCGCGCATCTTCGCCTCGCGCCTGCACGCATCCAGCAACGCGGTTCCGACGCCCGAGCGCCTGTGCGCCGCCGTCACGTGGAGGAAAACGAACTGCGCTGTCTTGGGGTCGCCGCCCACCGGCCTGTTGCCCAGCAGCGCGAGCCCCTGGAACGAGTCGTCCCTGAAGGCGCCGAAAAGCGTTCCGCCCATCTCGAGCTCGTATTCCAGCCACTTCACGTGCGCCGCGACCTGCTCCTTGGTCCAGGGCTGGACGTCGATGTCGGCTCGTTCGCGAGAGAGCCGGCCGACCGACTGGCGGTGGAGCGTCCTGACCTTCTCCGTCCGGTCGATGCTGCCCACGAGCCATAGGTCCTCAATGCCGAGGCGCCTGACGATGGATCTTTCCCCTTCCCCAACCATGCAAAAGGTTCAACGGCGCTGGCGTCCTTAAGCCTTTCCACGGACGCCCCCTACAGCACACCAAAGGCCCCTACTTTGCCAGCTGTTTGGCGACCATCTCGTCCGCGAGCTTGAGGAACTCCATCTCCTTCCCCGCCGGAACGTTCGCCCCAGACGCCACGTCGTGGCCGCCCCCGCGCCCGCCCAGCGTCTCGGCGAGCGCGCAAACCTTTCCGAGGTGCAGGCCGCGCGAGACGAGCGCCCGCGTCCCGCGCGCGGACATCGAAACGTCGGCTCCGTCCGGCGTCAGCGCGAAGACTGGCTTGTCCTTGCGCAGGATGAACTGGATGCCCAGGCCAGCCTCGCTGCCC
>DAIRED010000213.1:0-2079 GCA_036795795.1 Thermoplasmatota archaeon
GGGATGGTGCCGTCCATGCAGAGGTAGTCGGCACCGGCGTAGCGCGTCACCGGGTTGTATCCGTAGTTCGCGCTGTTCGTCTGGGCGTTGGCCGCGACGAAGCCCTTCAGGTCGCACGCCTGCTCGACGAACGCGGGGGTCATCAGGCCGTGGCCGAAGTCCGCGACGAGTGTCGCTCCACACCTCTTCGAGAGCTTCCCGACCAGTTCAATCGCCTCGGACTCCTGGTCCCTGCTCAAGGGCGAGTCGTCGAGCTTCGAGACCTCCAGCATCTTCTGGTTGTTGAACTGCTCGATGAAGCGCCTCTTGATTATCGACGGACCCTCCGGGCGCTCGATGACGTGGACCTCGACGTTCTTGCCCATGGCGGAGCTGACGAACTGCCTCACGTCCGTCTCCCAGCCGAGCGATGTGACGAGGTGCACCTTTCTGACGAAGCCGGAGACGTGGTTGGCGACCGCCAGCGCTCCGCCGGCGTAGCGTTCGGTGGCGAGCTCCCGCGCGGAGACGATTGGGGCCTTGATGGCCATCCCCAGCGCCTTGCAGAACGTGTAGTCGTCGATTATCGCGTCGCCGACGACGAGGACCTCCATCGACGAGAGGGAATCCAGCAGCTTGGAGATTTTCGCCGAATCGTGCGTCGCGCGGAACTTGCGCAGGTACTCGTTCGCCTCGGGCGAGAGGACCGAGTAGAATTGGTTGATGAGCCCGGTGGACGAGAACGTGACTTCCTCGGTGAACTTCAGCTTACCGCCGACCGACTTCACTGCGGCTTCCTCGTCGAATATCTTGCCCGTGACATCCGCGCCGCGGTCCTTGTAGTCCTGGCCCTTGACGTAAAAGTGTGGCTTGACCAGCTTTATCGTCTTCTCGGCGTCCGGCCACTCGTTGAGGGCGACGTAATCGACGAAGACCAGCGATGCAATAGTCTCGGCGCGCAGCCTCTCGTTGTAGACCGGGCGCCCGGGGCCCTTGTTGACGAATCGGTCCGGGGTCACGGTGACGACCAGGAGGTCGCCGAGCTTCTTGGCGGCCTCGAAGTGCTTGATGTGGCCGGGGTGCAGGAGGTCGAAGCAGCCGTGGCACTGGACGACCTTCTTTCCCTTCTTCCGCTCCCTGTCCAGAACCTTTGCCAGCTCCCGCAGGCTGAGTATCTTCTTCTCGTACATCGCAGTCCCTATCCCTTATGCTTCCCCAGGTATTTGAACCAGTCCTTCGTCGCGTCCGCAATCGTCTCGGGCGTCCAGACCGGCGCGTGCTTCCAGTAGTCGATGTTCCGCACCATCTCCGCCACGCCGTCCTCGAACTTCACCCTGGGCTTCCAGTTCAGCAGTTTCTTTATCTTCGATATGTCAGCGAGCGTGCAGTCCGGCTCGCCGGGGCGCTTCGGTATGTGGACGACCGGTCCGCCCAGCAGCTCGACGAGGCGGTTCACGGCATACGTGTTGTCGCTGCCGACGTTCATTATCTCGCCGGAGACGTTCGATTTCGCCGCGGTCCAGATTGCGTCCACGATGTCCGTGACGAAGGTGAAGTCGCGCGTCTGGGTCCCGTCCCCGACGACGGTGAAGGGCTGGCCATGTATCTTCTGCGAGAGGAAGACGCCGAAGACCGCGCCGTACGTGCCGCTCGTGCGCGAGCGCGGGCCGTAGACGTTGAAGAACCGCAACGAGATTGTCGGCATCCCGTATATCTTGTGCCAGTTCATGCAGAGGCACTCGCCCAGCCACTTCGTCACTGCGTACGGGTACATAGTGCGGATTTCCGCAGTCTCGGGCGTCGGGAACTTGTCCGGGAGCCCGTAGCACGATGACGAGGCGGCGTAGACCAGCTTCTTCAGGCCCTTGACCTTTCGGGTGGCCTCGAGAACGTTTAGGGTGCCGTCGACATTGGAGCGGTGGTACCCGACCGGATTGACGATGGACGGGACGATGTCCGCCAGCGCAGCCAGGTGGACGATGTAGTCCGCGCCCTCGAAGATTTTGTCCAGCTCCGGCCCGTACTGGGAGATGTCGTGCTGGTGGAAGCGCAGCAGCGGGTTCCCCTTGAGGTGCGCGAGGTTGTCCAGGCGCCCGGTGG
>DAIRED010000213.1:2089-3959 GCA_036795795.1 Thermoplasmatota archaeon
CGTGCGTCTCGACGCCCTCGGCGACGAGCCTGTCGACCATGTGGCTGCCGATGAAGCCGGCGCCGCCGGTGACGACCGCCTTCACCTTCTCCCCCCGTAAAAGTCGATAACGGAATCAGCGACGTGTTCGCGCTGCGCCGCCGTGAGTTCGGAATAGACCGGAATCGAGAGGATGCGCCCCGCCTGGCGCTCGCAGACTGGGAACATCCCCCTGCGGTACCCGTACTCGGCCGCGGCCTTCTGCAGGTGAATCGGGATCGGGTAGTGAATCTTCGAGCCGACGCCGCGCTTGGCCAGGTGCGCCGAGAGAGCGTCCCTGCGGTCGGCCTGGACGACGTACGTGTGGTAGACGCACTTCATGCCAGTGGCGTCTATCGGGGCGTCGACGATTTCGTTGAGGCGCTTGTGGAAGTACTTGGCGTTCGCCCTGCGCCCGCGCTCCCACTCTGGCAGGTGGCGGAGCTTGACAAGCAGCAGCGCGGCCTGCAGCTCGTCGAGGCGCGTGTTCGTTCCCCAGACATCCGACTCGTCGCGGTTCTTGAGGCCGATGTTGCGGAGCTGGCGGAGCGTCTCGCAGGCGTCCGCGTCGTCGGTGGTGATGAAGCCAGCGTCGCCGCATGCGTTGAGGTTCTTGAGCGGGTGGAGGCTGAAAGCCCCGCAGTCGCCGAAGGAGCCGACCTTCTTGCCGTTCAGCGTTGCGTTGATGGCCTGGGCGCAGTCCTCGACGACGGCGATTCCGTGCTCCCTGGCGATTTCCATGATGCGCTCCATCTGCGCCGGGCGCCCGGTGAGGTGAACGGGGATGATGGCCTTCGTCTTTTTCGTGATGGCCTTCTCGATCTTCTCGGGGTCGATGTTCAGGTCGTCCGCCGAGTCGACGAACTTGGGAATCGCTCCGACTGCTACGGCGCACGAGGCGCTGGCCAGGAACGAGTTCGGCGCCGTGATGACCTCGTCGCCCTTGCCGACACCGAGAACTTTGAGGCCCAGGATGAGCGCATCGGTGCCGGAATTGACGCCGACCGCGAACTTGGAGCCGCAAAGCCCCGCCACCTTCTTCTCGAACTCCGTCACCTTATCGCCCAGAATGAACATGCCAGAGTCGAAAACCTCGCCGGCCGCGGCCAAAAGCTCGCGCTTGATGGCCTTGTGCTGCTTCGCCAGCGCCACGTACGGAACGTCCATCTTCGCGCCTCTGGTCTCCGCTATAATGCGGATGGTATTATATGTTTCGCGCCGCGAGTAATTTCCGGTAAAACTCCAGCAGCGCGCGCCCCTGGCTCTTGACGGAGAGGCGTTCGCGCGCCGCCGCGACGCCCTTTTTCATCGCCGAGAGGTCGGCGCCGTCCAGCATCTTCGCGAGCGTCCCGAGCTCACCCGCATCCACAATGAGGCCCGCGCCCGCTTCCGAGACCATCGACGCGGTGTACTCCAGCGAGCTCCCGACGATTGCCGGCAGCCCCGCCTCATAGTAGGCAGGAACCTTGTTGCCAGCGGCCGTCTTGACCTTCCGCGCGACATCCGGGAAGGTCGTCGGGGCGATGTCCCAGTAGTAGATTCCGAAATCGTACTTGGCCAGCTCTCCGGCCAGCTCGGCATACGGAAGGGATTTGTGGAGGTGGATTTTTCCTCCGGCCTTCGCGTACTGGGAAAGGTCCTCGTGCCCCTCGCTCCATATGGCCGGGTAGATGTGGACGTGGATGCCCTGCGCGGCCATGGTTGAGAAATCCCTCAGCAGGTCGAAGGGCTTTCCCGGGCCGTGGATTCCCCCGGCGTAGGCTACGTGCCACTCGCCGTCGGCGTCGCTGAGTTTGGGGCTGTCCAGAGGCTTAAAGAACGACTCGTCGCAGCCGTCCGGGTACGAGAGCTC
>DAIRED010000214.1:0-3953 GCA_036795795.1 Thermoplasmatota archaeon
TTCCTTCATCGAAACGAAATAGACGTCGGACATCGGGAGGAGATAACCCGCGGCGCGTAAAAAATTATCCCTCCGGGCGAAGATTTATCTGCGCCGCCGGCATCCTAGTCCCGATGCAGCGCCGAAAGTACGGCCACCTCATCGGGGCGTGCCCCCCAACGCCGAAGGACAAGTGCCGGATGTGCAAGCTCGGGCGCCCGTGCCCCATCCACAAGGCGGAGCTGGAGAAGCCAGCCTTCGAGAAGAAGCGGGGGAAGCTGAAGCATTTGGCGAGGAGGTGAGAAGATGCCCGACTCGCCTCGCAAGCCCTACGAGAACATGTGGGTCCTCAAGACCGACGACAACATAAAAAACCTCACCTGGTGGTGGTGGTGGTGGATATTCTTCGTGCGCGACCCGGAGCGCCCCGGCAAGACGAAGCAGCTGATGATTCTCTGGTCGACCAAGTACACGGACGACATCAAGGTGATGGGCAAGAAGTGGGGCGTCAAGCAGCTTCCAACCGAGAAGGATGGCGTCCTGCGCTTCAACGGCATGACCGCCGCCTGGTGGTTCGACGGGAAGACGATGAAGGACCCCTGCGTCCTCGAGGAGATGGACTTCGAGGTCAGGCACGACGGAGAGACAGGGGAGCTCAAGCCAGTCGTCGAAGGCGCGGACTACCGATTCTTCGGCGGTCCGGAGAAATACACCGTCAACATCAAGGACAAGAGCAACGACTTCCACTTCGAGATGACCCCTTGGAACGACTATCTCCAGAAGCACCGATTCAGCGAGAACCAGTACACCAAGAAGTACTCGTACAACATCATGAAGATATTCGGGATGAAGATGACTGGAATCATCGACGGCAAGCCCGTCGACGGGACCGCGTACCTGCAGCGCGTCACCGTGAACGCACCCGCGCCGACGTGGTACTGGGGGCTCGTCCACTGCGGCGACGGGAGCTTCATAGATTATTTCCAGCCGTTCATAGGGCCGCAGACGTTCAGGACGAAGGAGAAGATCCAGTCGGTCGCGGACTGGGGCGACGTCCCGTTCTCGCGAGCAATACATTTCTACCACAGTGGGTCGGACCGTGAGTTCACGTTCAAGAAGCGAGCGGTCAAGGTCCGCCACAAGCTCGACGGCGACCTGCCGGTCTTCGACATCTGGGGCAAGGACGAGGAGAAGGAGTTCCACCTCCGGCTTCGGGCGTACGCGAGGGCGTTCTGGCGCTTCCAGCAGCCGCGCAGGTTCCTGCTGAGCTCCATCCTCTACTACAACGAGTTCCCGGCGACGGTCGAGGAGTTCTCGTTCAGGACGCTAGATGGAAAAATCAAGGTCGAGAAGGAAGACCTGGGCTTCACCGCTTCTAACTTCGAGCACAGCTGGGGGAAGTTGATTTAATCGTAGATCCAGGAACCCATCCTCTTCCTCGACGAAGCCACTCTCGTGATTCCAGATTTGCACGATGGGCAGAGGCTCAGTGACTCGTCCAGGTGGCTTCGGCCCTCCCCTTTCACCTCGCCCTTCTCGTCCGCCCTTGCACGTATCGCAGCGATCTGCCGCTCCGCGTGCGTCGGCACGCCACACGAAACGCACTTCGCCCGAACCATCCCCCCAGTGACGGCGGCGTCAACCTTCGAGGAATTCCATCCCGGAGCCGCGCTCGTCAACCTCACGGCATCGTCGGGACAGACATCCTGGCAGGTGCCGCAGAACGAGCACTTCCAGAGGTTGAACGCGATGCGGGCTTTCTCCCCCTCGAAAGCTAGGTCTATCGCCCCGGATGGGCAGCTTCTGACGCACGCCCCGCAGGCGGTACATTTCGCAGAGTCGTGGGAAATCTTCCCGCGCATCCCTTCCGGCCCGGCGGCATCCGATTCCGGGACCTTCCAGGAGCCGTCCAGCGCCGACCTCAGCGCGTTCACCAGCGTGAGGGGTCTTGGGGGGCAGCCGAGGATGGCGACCGAGACCGGCGTCACCGCGTCGAGAGGACCCTTCATCGGATAGCTCCCCTTGAAGACGCACATCGAGCTGGCGCAAGTCCCGATTGCGACGACGAGCTTGGGCTCCCGCAGCTTCGCGACGGCGGATTTCAGCTCCTCCAGCGACTTGACGTTGACGCCGCCCGTGACGAGGAGTGCCTGCGCCTCCGACGGGTCGTGCACAATCTGGACGACGTCCTCTCCCAATCTGGGGTCGAGCGTCGCGCTGAGAATCTCGATGTCGCAGCCGTTGCAGCCGGACGCATCCATGCGGAAGACCTTGAGCGCCATCGAATCACCTGTCCGTGCACGAGAGGCACGGGTCTATGCTCTCGATTATCCTCTGGACGTCGTTCAGGCTCTGTCCTTTAAGCATCTCCACCAGGACTCGGTGGTTGGCGAATGTCGGCGTGCGTATTTTCACCCTCTCCGGGCGGTTTGACTTGTTCGAGCGCATGTAATAGACGAGCTCCCCTCGCGGGGCCTCGCTCCTCCCCACGTGCTCAGATTCGAAGGGGGGCGGCAAATCCGCGACGATTGTTCCATCGGGCAGCGAATCCAGCGCTTCCTCGATGAGGCGAATGCTCTCGAGCGTCTCGCGCGCCCTCACCCTGGTCCGCGCTAGCACGTCCCCGCCCGCCTCCACGACGATTTTGAACCCGAGCTCGGAATATGCCGCGTAGGGATCGTCGGCTCGGATGTCGGCCGAGACGCCGCTGCCGCGCGCGACCGGCCCGACGCCGCCGAACTTCACAACGTCGGCGCCCGACACCTTTCCGCGTCCGGCCAGCTCGTCCGCCCACGGCTCGCCGTCCTGAAGCTGGCCGATGGCCTTGGCGCTCAGGGATTTCAGGGGCGGCATAATCGCCAGCGTCTCCCGAGCCTGCGCCGGGAGGATGTCCCTGCGGACTCCGCCGGGGACCATCGCGCCCAGGTTCACGCGGTTTCCGGCGAGCGCCTCCATGGCGGCCATGACCTTCTCGCGCTCCTTCATGATTTCGACGAAGTCCCCCATTCGGTGGACGGCGCGCGCCATCATCGCGAGCGCGAGGTAGTGGCTGTGCAGGCGCTCGAGCTCGAGGTAGACGACGCGCAGGTGACGCGCGCGCTCCGGAACCTCTATCGAGAACATGCCTTCGACGGTCTGGGAAAACGTGTTCGTGTGGACGGCGCTGCATATCCCGCACACGCGCTCAGCGATGAAGAGCCCCCTGCGGTAGCTGTTCTGGGAAAGCAGCTTCTCAATCCCTCTGTGGGCGTAGCCGGTGACGATTGTCGCCCCCACGACGTTATCGCCCTCGGTCTCCAGCTCGACCTTCCACGGCTCCAGGAGGTAAGGGTGGTAGGGGCCGATTGATTTGGTCTCAGCCAATCATCACACCTCCCGACTCTTGGACGCCATCGGGGACGATTCCAGCACGCGCGGCTATGGGGGGGTCCGAAGGATGCCCACCCCTGGTTCCCCTCCTCAACTGACTGGCAATAGGGTGAATCAAATCGTCACGAGCCTGAGTAGGGGGGGTTTCTGGTTTTCCATCGATTTCTGCTCTCATCATGGAGCTACCCCCCAGCGCTTCGCAGCGAACTCCTTCGCGGGGCTCAGGTGAAGCTCAAACCCCATCTTCGCCGGGTCGCCTCCGAACGAGAGCCACACCAATTCCAGCAAGTGCAGGACCGGCAGGTCCGCCTCGGAGCCGCGCTTGCGTAGCGCCGATTGACCCGCTTCCAGTTGGTAAAGGCACGTCGGGCACCCCGTGACGATGGCGTTCGCGCCCGATGCGATGATGGAGCGCTGCTTCGGGCCGATGACGTTCTCGATTGCGAACTCTTCGCTGGCCGTCGCCGCGGGGAATCCGCAGCAGAGTGAATCCAAGGGATACTGCGCCACCTCGGCGCCCGTCGCTTCGACAAGCGATTCGAGAAGTCTCATCCTGTCCTTCGGATGCTGGGCTGACCTGAGCATGTGGCAGCCGGTGTGGCAGG
>DAIRED010000215.1:0-3944 GCA_036795795.1 Thermoplasmatota archaeon
GCCAATCTACGCCGCCCCCGGTGCGAAGTACGACAAGAAACTCAAGTACGAAGTTTCCGCGCTCGAGCCGCAGGTCGCGTGCCCGCACACGGTCGACAACGTGAAACCGATTTCCGCCGTCGCTGGAACGCCGATTAACCAGGCCATCATAGGCTCCTGCACGAACGGGCGCCTGGAGGACCTGGCAGAAGGCGCGGCGATTCTCAAGGGGAAGACGGTCCACAAGAACGTGAGGCTCATCGTTGCGCCAGCGTCACGAACGGTCTACATCGAGGCGAGCAAGAAGGGGATTCTGGCCACTTACGTCGCCGCCGGTGGAGTCGTCATAAACCCCGGCTGCGGGCCCTGCCTCGGGGCGCACGAGGGCATCATGGCCGCAGGCGAGAGGTGCATCTCCTCGACCAACAGGAACTTCAAGGGCAGGATGGGAGACCCGACGTCGGAGGTCTACCTGGCCTCGCCAGCTGCGGTGGCCGCGTCTGCGCTCGAAGGCGCAATCGCGGACCCAAGGAGGTATCTGCAATGAATGGAAAGGTCTGGAAGTACGGCGACGACGTGAACACGGACGTCATCCTGCCGGGAAGGCACCTGGCAAACTACGACCCCAAGTTCCTCGCGTCCGTGGCTATGGAGGACCTGGACAAGGAGTTCGCCCCGAACGTCAAGCCCGGCGACGTCGTCGTGGGCGGGCGCAACTTCGGCTGCGGCTCGTCGAGGGAGCAAGCGGCGACGTGCCTGAGCGCCGCGGGCGTCCAGGCTGTCATCGCCAAATCGTTCGCGCGCATCTTCTACAGGAACGCCATCAACCTCGGCGTGCCGGTGATACAGGCGCCGGAGCTGGTGGACAAGCTTCAGAAGGACGACGAGATAGAGCTGGACATGGCCGCGGGAACGGTGAAGATACTGCGCACGGGCGAGGTCGTGACGTTCAGGCCGCTGCCGCCGTTCATAATGGAGATTTTGACCGACGGCGGGCTCATACCGCATTTGAAGAAGAAGATGGCGAAGGGGACACTGTAGAATGACTTTATCCAATTAGTTCTAAATTGTGTGCAATTGGCCCCATATAATTGAAACCTACTGTGAAGCTAACTACATCACGGTTTTTAAATTGGTTGTTTCTTCCTTCATAAACACGATATATAATTTCAATTGCGCCTCCATGCAATAATATATTTCCAATGGATCCACCTTTTCTTATTATTGTTCCTCGATATTCCTTTGCATTCGATAACCAAGTCATATCAATTTCCTTATATTTGGGATAATCGTCCTCAATCATTTGGCTTGCAATAATAAAATGTTCTTTTGACTCATCAAATTTTTCTTCAAATAAAGCCAATGCGCCAGAACATAGGCGATAATATGGATCTCGCTCATTAGCAATTATTGCTTTATCTAAAAAGAATTTTAACTTTGCTATTGATTCCTTCCCTTGGTGCAAAGTAGCTTTTATTCCTAAAGTCAATAAACGAGTGTCTCTTTGATGGGTATTCACGGCTTTTTCAATAATTTCGATAGCTTTTGACCATTGCCCTGATTGCATTTCATTTTTCGCCCATAAATAACTGCTGATAGGTTTATTGTCACGTATTACTGCTTCTTGTGCAGTTTGCCTAGCCAATTCGATTTTGCCAATCGCATTTAAAACTTCTGCATGAATATTTCTAGTATAATTTAAATACTCATCGGGCACTCTTCGATTCGCCTCTTCACAAATTGCTAATACTTCCGCCAAATATTGTTCTTTCATCACATCATTTTCTGCGTCTCTAGCTAGTTGGTTAAATAATCGTGCTTTTGACCCATATGCAAATTCTTTTGTAGGATCTGCCAATATTGATTTATTAAAATAATCGAATGCTAAATTTTTATGATAATTCTTTTCAGATTCTACTTGACACTCAGTCATACGTTTCTGTTCTATTAATCCTAACCAATGATAATATGCTCCTTTCCTGCCAAATCTGGTTTCTATTTCCAATCCCTTTGATAGCAATCGCTCTGAAGCATTCAAATCGTTACGTTTATATTGCCAACGGCCATACCAAAAATATATCCATGGATAATCGTGACTAATGTCTAACAGTATCCGGAAGAAATGCTCTATTTTTTCTGTTGCACCTAAGAACTCTTTTACATCGTCATCTTTTAGCAATCCCAGCAAAAGAGTGCGCTCAGTTTCAGTATGCCAAGTAAAATTTTCTATCAACTTTAAAAATAATTCTTGTACATCTATATCTAATGAAGAACTCAATTGTTGAATTAGAGCCTTCGCTATGATTGGATGTCGAGAACGATAATATTCATTATAATCCGTATCATCATATTCAATAATAATTAACTCGGATAGATGTGATTGTAGTGTACTCCCATGCCATTCAAGTGGCAATAGTTTTAACGTTTTTAATAATGGCTCTCTTTTTAACACTCGTTTAAATTGATGTAATAGTGAGATATGTAAATATACATTTGCAGCGATTTTATCTCGAATGCTCTCCCATTCCTGGCTTATAATTAATTGAAACCTTTTTGCTTCTATAGTTTCCATTAAAATTACTACTAAATAATTATCATGTGCAGATGAAAATCTCATCGCTAAGTCATCAATTGTAAATTCACGAGTGATATTAATTAATTTACGTTCAGCCAATCGTTCAGCCAATAATTTTGACTCTACATTTGTTAATTGGTCTGGAAGATGATATTCTGTAATAATTGGTAACGAATAAGTGTCTCTAAGCGCTTGCCAATCGTTGTTTCTCATCGTGATTAAAAATAAGACTGGCAGGTTCAAAACATGTGCATATTGTACGATATCCCTAAACTTTGAGATATTATTTGTGGGATCGTCCGCTAGGATTATTACTGGTAGATCTTCAAATATTTTTTGAAGGATATCAAGATTTTTTTTATCCCATGTTCTGTCATTCTTTAACCTCACGACAGGATAATTATGACTGAGCATCATATCGTGAGCTACTCGCATTGCCAACGTGGTTTTTCCAGAGGCCGCAGTTCCTGTAATTAATATGCATTTTTTTCCTTCTTTTTTTTCAATCAATTCAAGAGTGCATTTTATTACATCGTCATATAGTTCTCGTTTAATATCTAAGTTATAATGGACATCATTCCAATCAGGTTGTTTGGCTTTGTAAAAAGCATTACTCGGTTCATCTTCATAGCGAGATGGCAACAAAACTTCCATATCATTATCAATTTTTAAAAAGTCATCGTTCGAAATATGGATGTCATTTTTTCCTAACTTTAATTCCGGCCGAATTCTCTGTTGTATAACATATCTTCGTGCTCTCGATTCTTTCTCCTGGTAAAGTTGGGTAAAAAATTCTGAGAATGTGGTCTGTAAAGGAGATATGCTATAGCTCTGAAGGATTTTTACTTGATTCGGATTTATTTCTTTAAATAATGCATAGCTTCTTGATAGCCATCCGATTCCCAAATCTCTTTTTAACTCGGCCAGTAATTCTAAAATTAGACCGTCTTCAAATGAATACCCGATAAACAGTATAATATAATCTTGGCTTAATTCTTTTATTGTGCTTATTATTTGGTTTTTATTTTTCTTATTTTCTTCAATCTCAGATACCGATACAATTAATGGTGCTTTAGGATCTGGAACCTTCGAGATGCACCCATGTAATTTAAACAGATATGTAACTGAAGGATTATGCAAATCGTAATAGTCGTTACTCCCAATAATTACTTTAAACGATGTTGGTGATTTTGTGGTTTCATATGATTTTTCAATTAAAGTGTCATAATTTGTTGTATATATGGCACGCCATGGAAATGAGGGAATCATTTGAAATGCTTTATTAGGTTTTAATCCAAATAGTGCACTTTTTACATATTCATCCAACTCTTTTTTTGTTCCTGTTGATAGAACGAATTCAGCGACTTGAGCAAGATTATCATTTTCTTCA
>DAIRED010000216.1:0-3934 GCA_036795795.1 Thermoplasmatota archaeon
ACATCGTCGTCTACGTCGGATGCGGGGAGCGCGGAAACGACATGACCGAGGTTTTGACCGAGTTCCCCCACCTGACGGACCCCAAGACGGGGAAGCCGCTCATCAACCGCACCGTTCTCATTGCGAACACATCCAACATGCCAGTCGCCGCGCGAGAGGTCTCCGTCTACACCGGCATGACAATCGCCGAGTACTACCGCGACATGGGTTTCGACGTCTCGCTGATGGCCGATTCGACGTCGCGCTGGGCCGAGGCTATGAGGGAGATATCGTCCCGCCTCGAAGAGATGCCCGGCGAGGAAGGTTATCCCGCGTACCTCTCTGCGAAACTCGCTGAGTTCTACGAGCGCGCCGGCCGCGCAAAGACGCTCGCCGGCGACCCGGGCTCGATTTCCGTCATCGGCGCCGTCTCGCCGCCAGGCGGCGACTTCAGCGAGCCAGTCACCCAGAGCACCTGGAGGATAGTCAAGGGGTTCTGGGCCCTGGACACGAAGCTGAGGGAGCGCAGGCACTTCCCTGCAATCAACTGGCTGACATCATATTCGCTCTACACGGACCTGCTCGACGAGTGGTACCAGACCAACGTCGCGCACGAGTGGAGCGCGCAGCGCGCATGGGCGATGGCGACGCTCCAGCGCGAGGCGGAGCTGCAGGAGATTGTGCAGATCGTCGGCTCCGATGCGCTGCCGGAGGACCAGCGCCTCACCCTCGAGGTCGCGCGCATGATACGCGAGATGTTCCTCCAGCAGAACGCCTACCACGAGGTGGACACCTACAGCCCCCTGAAGAGGCAGTTCAACATGATGCGCGCAATCAAGACGTACTCCGAGACGGCCGCGGAGGCCCTGGGCCGGGGCGTGGCGCTCCAGGAGCTGGTCTCGCACCCGCTCAAGGTCGAGCTCGCGAAGGCGAAGTTCGAGAAGGATGTGGACGCCATCGTCGAGCGCGTCACTTCGTCGCTCGGACCCGAGATGGCCAAGCTGAAGGGGGCGAACGCATGATGGCTCATGTGTCGATTCCGGGGGGGTGCGAACAATGAAGGACTACCGCACGATAGCGCAGATAGCCGGCCCGCTGGTCTTCGTCGAGAAGACCGAGCCCGTCATGTTCGGCGAGCTGGTCCGCGTGCAGCTCGGCGACGGCACGACGAAGCGCGGCCAAGTCCTGGATACTTCACGCGACCTCGTGGTCGTCCAGATTTTCGAGGGCACGACAGGCATCGATAGGACGTGTGGCGTGCGCTTCCTTGGCGAGACCCTCAAGATGCCAGTCTCGAAAGAGGTCCTGGGCAGGATACTGACCGGCTCCGGCGAACCGCTGGACGGCGGCCCACCGATAATCCCCGACAAGAAGCTGGACATCGTCGGCGCAGCCATCAACCCCTACGCCCGCGACTCGCCGAAGGAGTTCATCCAGACCGGGATAGCCTCGATAGATTGCATGAACACGCTCGTCAGGGGGCAGAAGCTGCCCATCTTCTCCGGTTCCGGGCTTCCACACAACGAAATTGCCCTGCAGATTGCCAGGCAAGCCAAGGTGCTGGGGAAGGGAGAGGATTTTGCCGTCGTCTTTGCGGCGATGGGAATCACCCACGAGGAGGCGAGCCACTTCATGGACTCGTTCGAACGAACGGGGGCGCTGGGGCGTGCGGTCGTCTTCCTCAATCTGGCAGACGACCCGGCAATCGAGCGCATCATCACGCCGAGGCTCGCGCTGACGACGGCCGAGTATCTAGCTTTCGAGCTGGGCATGCACGTGCTGGTCATCCTCACGGACTTGACGAACTACTGCGAGGCGCTTAGGCAGATAGGCGCCGCGCGCGAGGAAGTTCCCGGGCGTCGCGGATACCCCGGGTACATGTACACGGACCTGGCGTCGCTGTACGAGCGCGCCGGGCGCATCAAGGGCAAAGCCGGTTCGATAACGCAGATACCCATCCTGACGATGCCGGGCGACGACATCACGCACCCCATCCCCGACCTGACGGGATACATCACCGAGGGGCAGATAGTCGCGTCGAGGGACCTGCACCGCAAGGGCATCTATCCCCCCATCGACGTCTCGTCGTCGCTGTCTCGATTGATGAATGCTGGCATAGGGCCGGAGCGCACGCGCGAGGACCACAAGGTCGTCTCGGACCAGCTCTACGCCGCCTACGCCGAGGGCAAGGACATACGCGGCATTGTCGCAATCATCGGCAAGGACGCGCTATCCGAGAAGGACCGCAAGTTCCTGGAGTTCGCCGACCTCTTCGAGGGGCGCTTCGTCAGGCAGGGCCTGGACGAAGACAGGACCATAGGACAAGACCTGGAGCTGGCCTGGGAGCTTCTGGCGACGCTGCCCGAGGAGAACCTGGTCAGGATAGATGCCAAGTGGGTGAAGAAGTACCACCCAAAGCACAAGGCGGCCAAGCAGGATGATGGGCTCCAGAAAGCGCCGCAAGTCGCCAAACCGGGCGCGCCGGGCGCGAAGACAGATGATGATTCGCCGAAGGCGGCCGGGGCTCCGATGCCAGCGACTCAGAAAAACATGCCCGTGACGGTCCCGAAGGCGGCCGCCCCCAAGGGGAAGTGATGCGGCAGATGGCCCAGACGGATGTCAAGCCAACCCGGTCGGAGCTCCTCGCCATCAAGAAGAAGATAGTCGTATCGCGAAAGGGCCACAAGATACTGAAGATGAAGATGGAGGGTCTCATCCTCAACTTCTTCGAGATAATGGCGAGCGCGAAGGAGATGCGCTCCCAGCTCTCGGCCAAATACGAGCGCGCGAGGCAGGACATCTCCGTCGCGGCCGCCGTCGAGGGCTCCGTCGCCGTGAAGTCGGCGGCCTTTGCCCTGAACAAGCATCCGGAGATTGGCTTGGACTCGCGCAACATCATGGGCGTGGTCGTGCCAATCATCAAGGCCGACCCCGTGCGAACCCCGATAGACCAGCGCGGGTACGGCCTGGTCGGGACGTCAGCCTACGTCAACGATGCGGCCAAGTCATACGAGGACCTGGTGGACGACGTCATCAAGGCCGCGGAGCTGGAGACGACGATGAAGCGCCTCGTGACCGAGATAGAGCGCACGAAGCGCCGCGTGAACGCGCTCGAGTACAAAATCATCCCGACGCTCGAGGCTGGCGAGAGGTTCATAGAGATGCGACTGGAGGAGATGGAGCGCGAGAACACGTTCCGTCTGAAGCGCATCAAGAACAAGACGAAGGGGGCTTGAAATGGAGGCCCCGATAAACAACGTCCTGGACTACGTCCCGCCGCCGTCGGAGAAGGACTTCCAGAGGAGGCGCATACTCCTGTGGCTCTCGGCTGCGGTCTCATTCGGCATGGCAGCCGCTGGCTACCTGATTATGGTCTATTTCGTGCTCAAGTAGCGCAACACCGTACGAGTTTCAATGCCTCGTAGGCGGGCGGGAACGACGAAACGCAACCTACAAGCCCAGAGCCACCTACATGTTTCAATGCCTCGTAGGCGGGCGGGAACGACTCTCGTTGAAGTCCAGGGACGGCTTCGTGCTGCGGTTTCAATGCCTCGTAGGCGGGCGGGAACGACCGTGCTCGTGTCCGCAGGCCGGGCAGTACTTCGTGTTTCAATGCCTCGTAGGCGGGCGGGAACGACTCAGCTCTACTCGAGTAGAGGGCGTCGAGCATTTGTTTCAATGCCTCGTAGGCGGGCGGGAACGACTGGGCGCAAGCGTTTTAATCTACACGAGCCTTGTGTTTCAATGCCTCGTAGGCGGGCGGGAACGACGACGTCAGGATTTACGCTCGCAGCACCCTGATGAGTTTCAATGCCTCGTAGGCGGGCGGGAACGACCGGAGGTCGAGGCGACGGGCAATCAACTCATCGGAGTTTCAATGCCTCGTAGGCGGGCGGGAACGACCGTTGGACCGTGTATGATTCGACGTCGATTGACAGGTTTCAATGCCTCGTAG
>DAIRED010000217.1:0-3883 GCA_036795795.1 Thermoplasmatota archaeon
TCGGAGCTGTGCCTGGGCATCCACCCGAGCGCCGACATCTTCGAATTATCGAGCATGATGCGCGGCACGTCGCCCTTCCACCCGCGCTTGCCGCCGGTGAAGTTGAACTTCACATCTTTCAATCCGCACTCCTCGACGACTATCTCCGCGATGCGGGTGACCGATACCCAGTCGTCGGTGCCGAGGTTGTAGATGTTCGACTGCTCCTTCGCGTGCTCGAAGCCGAAAATCATCCCCTCGACGTTCTCCTCCGCGAGCAGGTACGACTTGCTCTGCGAGCCGTCGCCGAGTATCTCCAGCGCCTTCGGGTTCTTGCGCAGTTTGGCGATGAAGTCGGGGATGACGCCGTGGTTGCTGCGCGGGCCGATGACGTTCGCGAACCTGTATATCCAGCATTGCATATCGAAGGTGTGTGCGTAGGATGTGGCCAAAGCCTCGGCGGCGAGCTTCGACGCGCCGTAGAGGGAGATGGGAACCATCGGGCCGTATGACTCGGGGATGCGCGCGACGGTCGGGTCGCCGTAGACCGTCTGCGACGAGGAGAAGACAATCTTCTTCACGCCGGCCTTGCGCATCGCGTCCAGGACGGCGTGCGTCGAGAGCGTGCCCTGCCTCAGGTCAACGTCCGTGTTCGCGGTGCCGAACCGTATGTCGGGGTTGGCGGCGAGGTGCCAGACGACGTCGACGCCGGCCATCGCCTCGAGAATCTTCGCGGGCTCGTGGACGTCCGCCTCGACGAACTCGAAGTCCGGCTTGCCGAGGAGGTGCGAGATGAACTCCCTCTTCCCGTTGGACAGGTTGTCGTAGACCCGGACCTGGCCCTTCTTGGACAGCGCGTCGGCGAGGTGGCTCCCTATGAAGCCCGCTCCGCCGGTGATGAGGTGGCGCATGGCTCGTAGTATTTGGTCTATGTATTTATCACTTTTCAAGGGGCGCGCCATAAAGTTAAAGGATTCGAGCGGGTATGGCGAAACGATGGAAAGGCAGACCATCCTGAAAATCGTCGCGATCACCGTCTGTATGGCGAGCGTCCTCGCGGCTTACGCATACTACCGCCTATCAAATCCAAGGAACTCCAATCTGATATGGAACGACGAGTTCGATGGAACGACCTTGAACCTCGGGAAGTGGAACTACCGAGGTCTCGGCCCGCGAAGAGACGCAATAAACGTCGAAGATGCAATATCCGTGAGGGACGGCTCACTGTTCATCACGACGTTCCGAGAAGGCAACGAGACGTTCACCGGGATGATTGGGACGATGGGGTTCTTCGAAAACGTGTTCGGATATTACGAATGCCGAGTGCGGTTCCAGACGCAGCCTGGGCACTGGTCAGCATTCTGGCTGCAGTCGCAGACGTATGGCCATGTCCCGGGGGACACGAACGTTTCAGGCGCGGAGATAGACATCTTCGAGTACAGGGCCATCTACCCAAAGAAGATTCAACATGCACTATATTGGACGGGGGAAGATGGCTCGCTCGACGGCGCCGCACAGAACTTGGAGACGTTGGACGAAGCATCTGGCTGGCATGCTGTCGGCCTGGATTGGTCTCCTGACGAGTATGTCTTTTACGTCGACGGTGTCGAGACATGGAGGACAGACGAGGCTGTGTCCGGCGCGCCCCAGTACATCATCCTCAGCATCGAGGTCGCCTCCTGGGGCGGCAACATTGCCGACGCCACGCTCCCGGATTCCGTGGAGGTTGATTACATAAGAGTTTATTCGGAGAAGCCGTGAACGCGTATGTCGAGAAACGCCGGCACGAAAATGATGGCGGATGTCGCAATTATTGCTGGCATGTATTGACAAATTATATTACCGCGAAGCCATGAAGGGGCCGCGATGATAGCCCGAAAATCGGTCGTCATACTCTTGGCCCAGGCAGGAACCCTCGCCGGGGGTTGGCTCTCGATATGGTTCATGGCCAGGACCTACGGCCTGTTTGCGGACACCGTCCTCGGGTACATAGGCTTCGGCCTCGCCTTCGTCAGCATGTTCTACATCATAGCCGACATGGGGATAGGCGCCGCGCATGTGAAGCGCGTCTCCGAGGGCGCGGACATCGCGGAATGCAACGGAATCCATGTGATGCTAAAGCTCTCGCTCATCCTGGTCATGAGCACGTCCGTCGTCATCGCCATTAACGCCTGGACCAGGGGAAAAACGGATTTCGAATCCTCTGAGCAGAGGAACGTCGTCTACCTGATGACGCTATATTTCGCCCTCCTCTCGCTCTCGACAATCCCCAACCTGACGTTCAAGGCGAAGCTTGAAATCGCCAAAAGCAGCACCATAACCATCGTTGAAATCGGCGTGAGGACGTGCTTCTACGTCCTGGCCGTCACGGCGGGCGTCGTCGGCGTTATGCAGTTCGCACCAGGCCTCGACTTCAACGAGATACCGGCCCCGGTCGAATGGCCCGGCTTCCTCGCCCCCATCCAGGAATCGATATCATCTAACCCTGTGACCGCCATCGCGCTGGCTTACGTGATTGGCGGCCTCGCGGCGGTGGTCGCGGGCTTCTGGCTCTTGGGCTCCCTACCCATGAAGCGGCCGAACAAGGCGCTGACAAAGAGCTATTTGTCTTTTGCCGTCCCGTGGTTCTTCGCCTTCGGAATCGCGCTCATGCTCGTCTCGCTCGACAGGGTGATAATCAACTACTTCTGGCAGGGTTCTGACGTCGGCCAGTACCAGGCTGCGCTGCAGTGCGCGCTGGTCATCACCGCGCTGTCCTCGGCCCTCGGGCTGCTGTTCATGCCGTCAATCTCGTCCATGAATGCGAAGCAGGAGCGGGGAGAGATATGCGAACTCGTCCGGCGTTCCGAGAGATACCTGGCAATGTTCGGATTCCTCTTCATGGCCGTCGTGTTCGCTATGCCAGGCAACATCCTCGGCCTCCTGTTCAACCCCACCTTCGAGAAATCGGCGGCGACGCTCGTACTGCTGGCGGCCTACGCCTCGCTCGTCGCGATGAACACGCCTTACATGTACGCCCTCGGCGGGCTCGACCGCCCGAAGGACCTGACCAAGGTGTCGATTGCGACCTTCGCCTGCGGGGCGAGTACAATGCTCATTCTTATCCCGCCATGGAGCCCACTTGAAGCCTTCGGGATAATCGGCCCGACCGGCGCGGCCACGGGGCTCGCTGCATCGACAGTGCTGGCCTTTGCGCTATACCGCCACTACTGCACGAAGGCGGGTATCCGATGGGAGAACGGCACGACGATTGGGAAATACTCCATAGCCATGGTCGTCGCATTCCTTCCTGTCTACTTTTTGAACATGGAGTTCCCGGCCGAGAGGTGGTTCCTACTCATCGGCTACTCCGGACTGGGGCTGGCCATCTATGCTGGCATGCTGAGAGTGCTGGGCGAGCTGAAGAACGCAGACGTGAGGTTCTTCCTGGATACAATCAGCCCAGGTGGGTTGGCAAAGTATTTCAGAGCGGAGATGAAGGAGAAGTAACCGTCTCCGAGCGGCTGGAGCCCAACATAGGAAAGGTTAAATCCAATCCATCCATCCTATCGCATGTTGATATCCGTCATCATCTGCGCCTACTCGATGTCGCGGTACCATGATTTGGCCGAGGCGATATCCAGCCTCATTGGGCAGAGCGCTGAAAAGGAGGTAATCCTCGTCATAGACCGAAACGAGGAGCTGCATCGATTGGCCGTGTCGGAGCTCGGCGGAAACGGAGTCCGTGTGCTGCTTTCAAAATCGCCAGGACTGTCGAGCGGCCGGAACCTGGGCCTTTCCTCGGCGCGCGGGGACATCGTGGCGTTCATGGACGACGACGCGGTCGCCGGAGATGGCTGGCTGGCGGCGCTCGAGGGGGCGTTCGCCGACCCGAACGTAGTTGTCGCCGGCGGGACAATCAAAC
>DAIRED010000218.1:0-3848 GCA_036795795.1 Thermoplasmatota archaeon
CGGGAAGAAGTGAGGGCATGGATTTCACGCTGGCCTGAAAATCAGAGGTGGCAAAACATTATATATGGGCGGCTCTATCGAGGCGGCACCGCAATCCACGAGGTCTAACCAGACGCTAGGGGCTACCTGTTCCCCGCGCGCCGCCCAACGACATGTTGTCTGGCGGCGATTGAAGCGTCACGGTGGATGCAACAAAAAGGGGCGCGGAATCTGCTCGAGCCAGCAGGTAGGGGCAGCGCTCGCGCTCTGAAGAGAGGGATCAGAAATGTCGAAACGCGGTTCGCGCGGCTATTCGCCGAGGAAGAGAGCAAGGGACCACATAGCGCGGTTCTCCAGCTGGCCTGAGGTCAACGAGGGTCCGAAGCTGCAGGGCTTCGCGGGATACAAGGCCGGGATGACCCACGCCTTCATCCTGGATTACAGGCCGACCAGCACCACATCCGGGCAGGAGGTCCAGGTGCCGGTCACCATCGTCGAAGTCCCGCCGATGAAGGTCGCGGCGGTGCGCGTCTACGAGAAGACGCCGTACGGCCTGAGGACCGTCGGCGAGGCCTGGGCGAAGAACCTGGACAAGGATCTCGAGAGGCGCATATCGCTCCCGAAGAAGAAGGAGGACGGGATGAAGAAGATAGAGGGCTCCGATTTCGAGGAGGTCCGCGTCCTCATCCACACCTTGCCGAACCTCGTGACGGGGATACCGAAGCACGTCCCTGACATCATGGAAATCCGCGTAGGCGGAGGCAAGTACCAGGAGCGGCTCGATTTCGCCAAGGGGCTCCTGGGCAAGGAGATCTCATTCAAGGATTTCGCAGGGGAGGGGGCGATGATAGACATCGCATCCATCACGAAGGGCAAGGGGTTCCAGGGCCACATCAAGAGGTGGGGCATGAAGCTCCTGTCTCACAAGAACAGCAAGCACCGAAGGATGATAGGGAACCTCGGGCCGAAATCGCCCAAGTACGTCCGCTCACTCGTCCCGCAGGCGGGCCAGATGGGTTACCACCAGAGGACCGAATTCAACAAGCGCGTCCTCAAGGTCGGCGACAAGCCGGAGGAGATAAACCCCAAGGGAGGCTTCCTCCACTACGGCCTCGTCCGCAACAGCTACGTCATGCTCCACGGGTCAATCCCGGGGCCGACGAAGCGTCTCATCGGATTCCGCGACGCCGCGAGGCTCGCAGGGGTCAAGGTCGACAAGGCGCCTGAGATCACGTACGTCTCGCTAGCTTCCAAGCAGGGGGCCTAAAGATGGTCGCGAAGAACACGAAAACCGCAGCCCCGCGCGCGGGAGCCCGCACGGTGAACGTCTACAACATCCAGGGCGAGGCCAAGACCCAGGTCGAGCTCCCGGCGGTGTTCAACGAGGAGTTCCGCCCGGATATCATACGCAAGGCCGTCAAGTCCGCCCAGGCCAACCGCAGGCAGGTCTACGGACCCAAGCCAGGCGCCGGAATGAGGCACGCCGTCTCGTGGCCAGGCAAGGGCCGCGGCATGGCCAGGACGCCGCGCACGCACCACGGCTCGGGCAAGGGCGCGCAGGCGCCCAACACCCCCGGCGGCCGCAGGGCCCACCCGCCGAAGGTCGAGGCCATCTACGACAAGTTCATCAACAAGAAGGAGCGCCTGCTCGCGAAGAGGAGCGCGCTGGCAGCCTGCGCCGACGGCGAGACCGTCAGGGCCAGGGGCCACCACTTCAAGGACGGCATCACCCTTCCAATCGTCGCGGAGAACGACTTCGAGGACCTCCCGAGGATTGTCGAGGAGAAGTACCAGAAGGACAACGCCGTCCCGCAGTACGCCAAGGAGGCATCGCTCGTCCTCGGATTGCTCGGTGTCCTGGGGGATGTCGAGAGGGCTCAGGACGGAACGCACGTGCGCTCCGGCCGCGGCAAGATGCGCGGCCGAAGGTACAGGACGCCCAAGTCGCTGCTCGTCGTCGTCTCGGACCGGAAGACGGTGGCGAAGTGCTTCACCAACTTCCCGGGCGTGGACGTCGCGACGCCGCGCGAGCTAAACCTCGAGATGCTGGCGCCGGGCGGGGACCCGGGCAGGCTGATGGTCATCAGCAAGAAGGCTCTCGACACTTTGAAGGGGGTCGCATAATGGGAAAGAAGGGAGACATCCTGCTCCACCCGTACGTGACGGAAAAGACGATGACGCACATATCCGGCACGCCGGCGCTGAAGAACAAGGACGGCAACAAGATTGAGTTCATAGTGAGGCGCGACTCGACCAAGGCCGAGATAAAGGAGGCGTTCGAGAAGCGCTTCGAGGTCAAGGTCCAGTACGTCAACACGCGGATACTGAAGACCGGCAAGCACGCGATCATAAAATTGAAGGAGGGATACTCCGCCGAGGACATCGGCATGAGGATAGGAGTGTTCTGAGGGTGATACAATGGGAAAGCGCATAATTACGAGGAGGAGGGGCTGCGGCGGTTCGACATACCGCTCGCCTAGCCACAAGCACCTCGGGGACCTGCAGTACCCGAGGGGACTCTCCGGCACGGGCAAGATAGTCGACATCGTCCAGGCGCCGGGAAGGTCCGCGCCGGTGGCGCTGGTCAAGCCCGCCGGGAAACCGTTCTACATGCTCGCCCCCGAGAGCGTGCACGTCGGACAGGAGCTCCAGTTCAGCAACGAGGCCGAGGTAAAGCCAGGCAACGTCATGCCCATCGGGCTCATACCCGAGGGAACGCTGGTGCACAACATCGAGAGCCGGCCTGGCGACGGCGGCAAGTTCATCCGCGCCGCGGGAACTTCCGCGGTCATAGTCACGCACGGCACGACCACGACGCTCCAGATGCCGTCGGGCCAGTTCAAGAACATCAACCCGTCCTGCAAGGCAACCATCGGCCTCGTCGCCGCTGGCGGCCGCGGGGAGAAGCCCTTCACGAAGGCCGGGAAGAAGTTCTACGCGTACCAGAGCAAGGCCAAGCGCTACTTCAAGGTCAAGGGAATCGCGATGAACGCGGTCAACCACCCGCACGGCGGCGGAGGCCACCCCCATGTTGGCAAACCCAGCACGGTAGGCCGCAACGCCCCGCCGGGAAGGAAGGTAGGCCGCCTGTCGCCGCAGAAGAAGAGGAGGGACTAAGATGGCAGACACAGCAGCGGCTCCGGCACCATCGAGCGCGCCGATTGCGGCAGCGCACAAGCCCAAGAAGGACAAGTACGCCGGTGGCGGCGGCGCGAAGGCCGCAAGGCGCAGGACGAGGAAGCAGAAGAGCCAGGTGTCAGCAAGGCGCCGGAAGGAGTTCACCTACCGCGGCCTGACGCTGGCCGAGCTCCAGGCGCTGAGCATGGAGGACGTGCTTCCGTTACTGCCAGCCAGGTCCAGGCGCACGCTCAGGCGCGGGCTCTCCGAGGCGAACGAGATATTCGTAAAGAGGCTCCTCAAGGGCGACAAGCCACAGCTCAAGACGCACCGCAGGGACGTCGTCATACTCCCGGCGTTCGTTGGCAAGCAGATACAGATCTACAATGGCAAGGAATACAGGACCGTCGAGATAAAACCGGAGATGATTGGACACTACATAGGCGAGTTCGCCATGACGCGTCAGTTCGGCAAGCACAGCGGGCCGGGCGTCGGCGCGACCAGGTCGTCCAAGTTCATGCCGCTCAAGTGAGGTGAAAAAAATGGCAGGATACAGCAACCAGCAGAACGGCGAGAACATCGCGAGGGCGATTGGAAAAGAGCTCAAGATTTCTCCCAAGCACAGCGTCGAGGTCTGCCGGGCCATAAGGGGCAGGATGTACGAGGATGCGAGGCAGTACTTGCAGGACGTCATCGACGGGAAGCAGGCCGTGCCGTTCAAGCGCTACAAGATGATGATACACCACAAGAAG
>DAIRED010000219.1:0-1158 GCA_036795795.1 Thermoplasmatota archaeon
GCGCGTACACTGGCCTTCGGACAGCATAGACGCCCCGCGCATGGCCGAGATGCTCGGCTACGCAAAGGAGGAGATGCTAGGCAAGTACCTGTTCGACTTCATGGACGAGAAGGGAATCGAAATCGCCAAGGAGAACATCGAGCGCCGCAGGACCGGCATCTCGGAGGTCCACGACCTTGAATTCATCCGCAAGGATGGCTCGAGGCTCTATGCCTCGCTGGCGACCGGCCCGATACAGGGAAGGGACGGAAAATACCTCGGAGCCATCGCCGGGATCCAGGACATAACGGAGCGGAAGATAGCCGAACAGGAGCGCATGCGTAGGAAGACCCTCGAATCCAGATACACGCTCACGAAAATCATGACCGACGTCGTGCCAGCGTTGCTCACGATGGGGCGGGGTGAAAAATCGAAGGACGAGTTCATGGCCGAGATGATGAGGCGGCTCGACGCCGCGTTCTACGAGAAGTACTTTCCAACGGTGGACGACAGCCTTGAGACGTTCGGAAACCGCGTCTGCGCCCTCATGAACGACATGGGTGGCGAGTTCTCGCCCCGAATCGAGGGAAGCGACCTGCACATAACCGGCGCCGGCTGCCCATGGAAGAACGACGTTTCCAGAAATCCGATCCTGTGCATGATAGACCGCGGGCTCATCGAGAGGTTCGCCAACAAAGCGTTGGGGGGCGTCAGCATCAATCAGATTACGAGCCTGGCAAACGGAGATTCCACATGCGAGTTCGTCATATCGAAG
Source organism: Thermoplasmatota archaeon (assembly GCA_036795795.1). Lineage (GTDB taxonomy): Archaea > Thermoplasmatota > Thermoplasmata > SG8-5 > DAIRED01 > DAIRED01. The sequence goes on from DAIRED010000219.1 coordinate 755, forward strand.
ACAGGTTGAGCCTGCGAAATTCCTTCCCGCCAATCACTTCGCGCTGTTGGATTTTCCTGAGTCACTAATCTTCATTCCGCTATCTGTCAGCTCGTAGAATATGTACGACGACGGGACGCGCGTACTCCGCATCTTGACAATCTCTATGGCCCGCTCGCGCGAGTCCGTGAACGGATTGTTGCGCCTGAACAGCCTCACGACGCCGAACGCTGAATGCGTCACGGAGTTTTTAAGGTCCTCGGTCACGTCCTCGTCGTAGACCAGCAGCGTCGTCGAGCCGTGCTGCTTCAGCTTGTACACCAGGGCGTCCATCTGGTCCCTGAACCTCCGCGGCTCGTTCTGCGGGCCGAAGACGCTGAGGTTGTCCAGGATGATGTTCACGCCCTTCGGCGGGCGAACCCTCT
>DAIRED010000219.1:1168-3828 GCA_036795795.1 Thermoplasmatota archaeon
CCTCTCGATGAGGTGCTGGAAACCGTCCGGCATCTTGGCCCCCGCGGCCCTGTCCGGCAGCAGTTCGACGACCGAGAGGAGCCCGTCCTTCTCGAACTTTTCGAATTCCCAGCCGAACGACCAGGCCTGCGCGAAGATGTCCTCCTTCTCCTCCTCCGTGAGGATGTGGAAGCACCTCTCCCCGCGCTCGCACGCGGCCTTGATGAAATGCATCGTGAGGATGGTCTTCCCCGTTCCCGCGCCGCCCATTATCAACGTCGTGCGGTTGTGGGGATATCCGGATATGAGCCCGTCGAGCTCGGGGATGCCAGTGGGTACCCTCGTTATCTTGCCGTGCACGCCCTTCGCTCCCCCTCCATCGGACTCGCCCATGTAGTACCCAGGAAACGATTGCCGGGCGGGCTATTTAACGCTTGTGTCCTCGGTATCAGCCCGTCATCTCCTGGGCGGGGAAGACGACGATGCCAGACGAGTTCATCTCGTACCTCATCGTGTCGAGCGGGTGGTCAACGCCGCGGAACTTGGATATCCTCAGGCTGCGGAAGCCGTGTATCCCCACGCGCTCGACGAAGAGGCTTATCGCCGCGTCGACGAGAAACGCCTCGACGCGCGATTCCGCCATGCCCTCCGAGAATTCGCCCGTCAGTAAGACCGTGGCGTCGAGGAGGCGCAGCCGGGTGAACAGGCCATCTAGCGTCCTGCGGTACGCGCTCGGTTCGACGTATTCCTTGAAAACCGTCACGGGGTCGACGACGACCAGGTCGGGCTTGAACGTTTCCAGCTCGGCCAGCGTCGCCCCGAGCACGTCCTCCAGCGAGGCTCCGCGCCGCATCGAGGAGAGCATGTCGAAGGACCGGCATTTGGCCAGGAACGCCCCAGCTTCGAAGAAACCGTACTCGGAAGCGTACTTGATGACGACCGAGAACGGTTCGGTCATCGCCGAGATGTAGGCTACCTTCGAACCGCGCCGGACGAACGAGCTGGCGATCTGCATCGTGAATGTGGTCTTCCCAGTCCCCGGCGGCCCCGACACGAGGATGAGCGTCCCGTGCGGCGCGCCGCCGCCGAGCGCCTCGTCTAGGCCCGCCACGCCCAATGGCTCGCGCTCCGCGCCGCTCATGCTGGGTTCACGCTCCATGCTGGCACGTTGGACTGTTGAACGGAACGGTGCGCCGCTTGGGGTTGCCGCTCCACGAGGATCTCCGCTATCGTCTCGAGAGTGGCCAGGTCGCCGTCGGAGAAGGACAAAGGATTCACGCTGACCAGCATGGTGCCGCCCGCGTCGGTGGCTATGTCTATCACGTCCGTCAGCAGCGTGTAGAATTTCTGGAAACCGTTCAGCACTCTCAGGTACTCGGCGCATTCCACGAGGACGACCGACCCGGGGCGGGATTCCATCTGGGCTCGCACGATTCTCAGCAGCGGCATCTCCGTCGGGACGTCCACCGTCCTGTCGCGACGGTCTGACATGTCCCGCGTCGGGCTCGAAGGCCAGAAAAGCCTCGCGAGCTGCTTGCGGACCATGACGATCTTGACGTCCGCGACGTCGAACCCCAGTATCTCCGGCCGCGCCTTGCGGGTGAGCACGAGGCCAGGCTTCCCGTCGAGCAGCATCTCGAAGAGTATCGAGGAGGCCATCCCGCCCTCCGGCTTCTCATAGACTATGTAAGCGTCGCCCGGCAGCGCTCCGTTCATCGCTTGCGAACCCTTTGCGGTCGCCCCGCTCCAGCTTTCGTACCACGAGAAAACCCTCGTTCCGACCTCGGAGCCGAGCTCCATAGCCAGCTTTGTAACGATGACGCGTTCCTCGACGCCGGAATTCTCGGATGACGCGAGGATGAGCCCCCTCAGGCGCTCGCTGCCCGCCTCGAGTATGGATGCCTGCGCCGACTCCGCGACGCTCTCGCCGAGCCACTTGCGCATGAGCCGCCCCATGAATGCGTTCACCGCCTCGAAGTCTATGCCAGCCGGCGTCGGCGCGCTGCTTTCCATGAGCTGCCAAACGCGTTGGAGCATGAATATGGTATCGGCCCGGATATCACAGATGAGATTATCTTCTTACAGGGCCGTTCGGGGTTATCTTCAGCCCCTCTCCGTCGGTGGAATACCGACCCGTGGCCGGCATCCTGGATGGCACGGTCACCTTGATCGAGCCGTTCGAACTCTCCATCCGGATGGCGACGTCGGCAAGCTCCATGAGTATGCCGCGGTCCTTTTCCTGGCACAGGTCGGTGCTCAGCACGACGACGACTGTCCCCTTGAACGAGCGAACGCGCGCCTTGATGAAGAACAGGAACCGGTATATCGCCTGTATCGGGAGATACATCATCATCGTGTCCACGGACTCGATGACGGCGCGCTGCTGGACGACGCCGGCAGCGAAGAGATTTGACATCGCCGTGACCGTCAGGTGGCTGAGCTTCGGGAGGTCGGAGACGGACGACACGTATTGGATCCGCTCGGTGTCGCGCACCTGCGGGTCCGCCAGCGCTGAGTACGCGTCCACTATGTTCAAGCGGTTGCCCGGGTCCATCGCGCCAGCGGCGACGAGCTCCTGCGCCAGGTTGTCGCCGAATTCCTTCGTGCTGAGATAGACGCAGCCGTCGCCGGTGGCGATGCCTTTTGCGGCGTACTCCAGCGCGAGGATATGTGCCGCGCTC
>DAIRED010000220.1:0-3822 GCA_036795795.1 Thermoplasmatota archaeon
ACTTAGGAGGAATCACGAGTCCAACGAAGGGACGGGGTAGAGAATTATTTAAGGAACGTCACCCATCATAGTTCGTGAAACGAACGACTAGGAACTGTCACTTGGGCCGAGGGAAGGAGGCGTAATCTTTATAAACTATAATTACTATAGACGCTATAGTGATTAATATGCAAACGACCACGATTCAAGTGAACTCGAAAGTCCGCGATTTGCTCAGGTCTTTTGGTAGAAAGGGCGAGACCTACAACGAAATTATTGAAAAGTTGATTGAGCGCACTCGTTACGTCGATTTCATGCAGGAATGCTATGCAGTTCTCGATAACAAAGAAGGCTGGGTCAAACTGGATGATATCTAATGGTTAAAACTGTTTTACTATCTCCTAGGTTTCAGAAAGAATTTGGTAATCTTGAACAAAGTATTAGAGAACGTGTTAGGTCCGCTTTAAAAGATTTAGCTTCTGGCAAGCGTATGGATGTTAAGAAGCTCAAAGGTACAAAGAATAAAGATGACTTATATCGCCTCAGAGTAGGAGATTATCGAGTTACATATGGAATTGAAAAAGACTTGATTAAAGTTGTTCGTATTGATCCTCGTGGTAAAGGTTATAACTGGTTAGATTAGAGCCTCCTTCCCGAAGGACCTCGACCGTGACCATCCATTATTTGACGAGAGGTCGCGTGGATGCCTCGCCGGAGCATCTCCGTCCTAGATTTGACGGCGGGACAGGAGTGCGCACGGTTCGAGCGACTCAGACAATCTGGGCAGGTTGTATCCCCACTTTTGGGAGGAACATCTGGCTGTTGTTAGGAGCGGGATACAAAGCGAGAATCTGAGGTTCAACCGAAGGACGGGGTAGAGAATTATTTAAGGAACGTCATCCATCAGAGTTCGTGAAACGAACGACTAGGTACTGTCACTTGGGGGCGAACGACTGGATTTGAAGGAGGGGTTGCGATAGCTAAGTTTTGTCCAAGATGCAATAGAAAATTGAATCTTCTAGAAGCTCATATTAAATTTGACTGCCAGATTTGTGGTAAAATTGGTTGCGAGAGTTGTTTTACATATGGTTTTAAATGTTCTTATACCACCTGGAAGAAAATGCATGGTAAAAAAATAGGTATGTTTGCCGATTACGATATTGATACCATGGAGAAATTTGTATGCTCCCTGGATTGTGCCATAACTTTGGTTGATGGCTATTTAACTTTGTTTAAGGAAAATGATAAGATTAATGTTACAATTATCAATAATATGGATATTAGTTTAAACACACCAGCTGGTACTGAAGAATTATATTTACATCTGAATGCTTATTTGACTCAAGCATATATGAAACAATATCCAATGCAACATCTTAGAACTAAAGATATGATATCGATTCCAGAGCTAAAAATGCTCCATGTAAAAGTAATTGATAAATGTAAACAAAAAAGATTAGAGATTAGAGAAGATTTTGGAGCGATGTAAAGCAACCCCTCCGTTTCGTTTATAGTGAGCCACCTCGACCGTGAACTCCATGAATTTGACGGGAGGTCGCGTGGATGCCTCGCCGGAGCATCTCCGTCCTAGATTTGACGGCGGGACAGGAGTGCGCACGGTTGGGGCGCTTGCCAGTGGTTTCAGTACTCAGTATTTTCAGGCGAGAATACAAGCCCCAATCCCAAGTTCAACGCAGGGACGGGGTAGAGAATTTATATAGGCGCATGAAGATACTTAGCGCGTGAGCGCGAATAGGAACCGTCACTTGGGGATGAGCGTCTCCGTCGTAGGTTGTGGGCCCGTATCGAATAAGCGTTAAAAGTGGGGGTGTTTGGCGTATCAAGTGATATGAGTCACATGTGAGAGATAGGTTTATAACAGATGTAAAATATAATGGTGTATAGTGAAATAAATGGTAGAGACAGATAATACTGCACTAAAATGGAAAAAAAAGATTGTCTATAGCGTTATAATAATATCAATGGTTGTTAGTGCTACCGTATTAGTTTTCTATTATCAAGCACAATCGGGATATCCTATCGTAAAACCTGAATTGGTGTTCGATGTAAAATATGAAAATTATAGCTATAATTTTACAATAATACGTGCTAGAACCAGCTTGACCACCCTTGGAGACGAATGGTTAAATATATCAAGTCTTGGATATCTTCTATCAAACGTTTCGGGTACGAGGCTAGCAGTAGAAGCTTATAAAGATACAGCAAATCCCTGGAATTACGGTTCGGGACCGTTAGCTGATATTACGAACAATAGTGGTGATTTCTGTCTTTTAGATAGAGATTTTAATAATATGCTGTCGCTGAACGATAGTTTCATAATTTCAGGTGATACAGCAATAATGATCCACAATGCATATGAATCTTTGAATAATGGCACATGGACTAATGATAGCTATCCATTTTATTTTCATATAATATATACAGACGGATTAGCACATGGTTTAGGTGAATTACATAATATTACGGCGATACAGGTTATGATATTCGACCAGACTCGTTATGGTCGGTGAATAAGTATGAAAATAAAAATCGTAGTAGGGATTCTGAGCGCCATGTTAATAATAAATGTTATATCTAATCTCGTCAGCGGGACAGAGCCAAGCAATATAATCGCACCTCAACCAGATGTCTCTCCTGTTTATGTTTCCGGGTATTTATATATTGTTGATAGGAATTCAGATGGTACCTTAGTAACACAAACAAAACCTATGCCTCAATGGGATGTTGAGATATGGATGGATCGTACTGGTTGGGGAACCAATATTCTTTGGTCAACGACAAAAACAGACAACAATGGGGCATACTCCAAAGCGGTTTCTCCAGAAATGAGACCGGATGGACAGATTGGAGGTAATTATTACATCATTGCATATGCTGAATCGGAAAATGGTGTGAAAGTACACAAACCTTTAAATCCAACAGACATCCATCATACGGAATCAGATAGGACTGGCTGGGTTATTCAAGGAGCTTCTGCTGCGGTACCTCCCCTTAACTTAGATGCCCCGTATTGGAATATATTAGCAACCATCGAAAATACGAGAGATTGGTTCGCATCGGAAACTGTATCTTTATATCCACCAAGCGGTTTTTTCCGAACAAAAGTAAATGTGGAATATCCAAAAGGGTCATCGGGTTACAATCCATTTTATGATTTCATTCAAATTCAGGATGACAAAGGATGGGACGACAATCATTCACAACACGAATATGCTCACGCTTTTTTACAGAAACTATGTGACTACGAGGGTACAAATGCTCCTGAATCGGATATGTTAAATCCCCATTACCTTACAGATGAATTTCCTACATCTCATGCGTTATCGGAGGGATTTGCAGAATTTATTCAAGCTGCAATAGATAAAAATGCAAATGACCTATGGGATTGGTATGGCCCTGACATTTATGACCCATTTGTTGATAAAAATATAAGGAAGAATATCGAAAAAAATATTTGGCAAAGAACAGAAGATTCATATGCTACAACTGGAAATCTAGAAGATGATTTTGATGGTTATAAAATTGAAGGATGTGTTGCCAGCATCTTATGGGATATATATGATGATTCATCATTTACTGATGTAAAATATGTTGATCCAAACACGTATCTATACATAGAATCTTCTGATGGAGTTGATACATTATCTTCAGATGATCCTCTTACACCCAAGACTGAACCTACCTATCTTGAGAACTATAAGTTAAATATTGCGGATATTATAAAAACATTAGTAAAATATGGTCAAGGTACAGGCATTGCATATAAAGATATAAGGGAATTTTATGAAGGACTCTTCTTTCTCGGGTATGCTTCGACATATG
>DAIRED010000221.1:0-3820 GCA_036795795.1 Thermoplasmatota archaeon
GAATTGACGTACGTCGGCGAGGTGTTGTACGACGGTCCGACGATTTCGACGGCGGTCGCCGGCGCGGTCTCGTCGACGAAGACGTAGAACGTCTGCACCGTCGAATTCTGGCCGAGGTTGTCCTGGGCGACGACGCTCAGGTTGTGTGCCCCCGCGCCAGTCAGCATGAAGTCTCCGGAGTATTCGGTCCATGCGCCCGCATCGATGCGGTACCAGACGAATGCGACACCCGAACTGGCGTCGGTCGCGGTGACGTTGAACTCGGTCGCCGTCGTCACGTAGACCGGGTTGAGGCCGGACCTGGGCGCGGAGATGGAGAGGGTCTGGACCGGTGCGGAACCGTCGACGATGAGGGTGATGTTGCCCGGCACTTCGGTGTTGCCAGCAGCGTCGGTGCTGTTGTATTCGACGAAGATTTCGCCGGACTGGCCGGTCAAGGAGAAGTTGCCCGCGTAGAGCGTCCAGTTGGACCACGTGCCGTTCCAGATGCGGTACCACGTGGAGGCAACTCCTGAGTCGTCGTCGACCGCCGTCAGGTTGATTGACGTCGATGGCGTCACGTACGTATCGTTGCCTTCCGAGTGTTTTGGTGCGCCCAAGGTCGCGTTCGTCTGCGGAGGGATTGCGTCGGGAACGGGCGAAATGGAGACCAGGAACGTGTCCGAGAGCCCCAGGCCGGTCGCAGTAATGGTCCCCAAACCGATTCCCGTCGTCGTGTAAATCGCGCTCGTGCCGTAGTTCGAATCGAAGGTTCCCAGGCCGGGATTTTGGGACCAGGAGACAGGGAAAGTTCCGAGGTACCCGCCCCCCGAGGTGTTGTAGAACGAGGCATGGCCTGTGACTTGCTGGCCGACGATTACGTTCGCGGTTGTCAGCTCGCTGCCACCAGGCGAATCAGTGATGATCAGGCCATCGATGGTGTAAATCCTCGCGAGGGCGCCAACGCTGTCGTTATGGTCGGAATTGCCGCTGTAAAATCCCAGTCCGACCGTGGCGTAGCTCCCGAACCCGGAATTGCCGCTGGCATTGATTATCATTTTAAGGGTCACCGCCGCCCCCGGCGCGGTGTCGTTAAACCATATCCAACCCTCGGTCACAAGGGTCGATGTGATGTTCGTTCCCGCGTCCATGTCGAGCATTATCGCCGTCCATCCAGCCGGGACGGCGGAGATGTCCCAGACAAACACCATATCGTCGGCGACCGAGCCGTCGTTCTGAAGCTCGATGTCATACGCAATCGAACCGCCAGGCAGGAAGCTCTGCAGAGACATCTGGGTGATGCCTGGGGAGTATTCGTAAAGGCCGTCGCCGATCCCGTCGATTACGATATCCGGCTGCAACAGGGCGATGGTGACGTTCACAATGTATGTCACACCGCCGCCGTAGTCCGCAGTCAGGATACAAACACCATCTGTGCCTCCGGCCTGGAAAGTTGTGTTGTTGCCGACGGCATTCGTCACGGACGCGCTCGCCGCTGGATAGTTCACGACGCCCCAGTTCACTGAAACGTCCTCGATGAATACGCCGTATGTGGAGTTATATCCCGCCGCCCAGAGCGTGATGTTGAACCAACGCTCGGTCGTGACGTTCGCCGGCGCTTCGCCGCCCGCACCATTCGGGCCGTCCCTGACGACGATTTTATCGACCACAAGCGCAGGCGAAGGTGTCCAGACGGGGTAATGATCGATGCTGTCGGCGTCGATTGAATATGGCGTGTCGCCGATGCTGTCGTTGCCCAGCACGTTCTGGAGCGGGCCGTGGTAGATGTCGATTCCCGAATAGTCGTCCCAGTAGTTTCCGCCCGACGGATATCCGTCGTCCCACTGGTTTACGCCGTCATCGGAGGCCTGCTCGAGGTTATTGACTATGCGGTTGTGATATATGGCATTTGACGACGAGGACCAAAGGTAGAATCCGTGCTGCCTGTTGTCATTCACGTCGTTCTCGAATATCTCATTGTCCACGGCAGTGAAGAGCGCGATACCATCCTGATTGTTCCAGAGGGTGTTCTTGAAAACGGTGTTGTTGTGCGAATCGTCGTAAAGGCAAATACCATCGCTTGTGTTGTTGAGTATCCAGTTATTTTCGACGACGACGTGGGACGACATGCCAATCCACAAACCGTGCTTGTTGACCGAGAGGTTGTTGGCGCTCACCACGTTGTTCGGGGACAGATATACAACACAACCCTGGTTGCCATTGCAGAACCCCTCATTTCCGTCAATCGTGTTGTTATTTGACCCCTCGAACAAGGCTATTCCGGAATGATTGTTGAAGGATGCGTTGTTGCCGACCAGATGATTCCAGTTCGAACCGAACAAATAGACTCCATTTTCCAGATTGTCGTAAACGCGGTTGCTTTCCATTGTATTATTTATGGAGTTGTCCAGACGGATTCCGTTCTCACCGTTCGACGACGCCGTGTTGTTGAAGAGTGTGTTGTTGGTTGCGGAGGCGAGGAAAATCCCGCAAACGTTGTTCGAGGCGACCGTGTTGTTGGCGATGACGCTGTTGTTCACATACACGACCTCGATGCCAATTTCATTATTTTGCATTGTATTACCTTGAACAAGTGCATCGCCGGAATACGAACGCATGTACAGGCCGATATAGCCGCCAGTTAAATTATTCCCGACGACGCTGTTGTTGTGGGAACGCATGGCGAGTATGATACCGCTGTCTGTGCTGTTCGCTGCGCTGTTGTTCCAAATTCGGTTGTGCGTGGAATTGTACAAATAATACCCCGCTCCGTTGGAAGACGCGTTATTTTTCAAGATAGTGATGTTGGACGATGAGAAGAGGTAAACCCCCGTGGCATCGTTCCCCGTCATCGTGTTATTGTGCAAGGTTCCATTCTGGACATTGTAGGCGATTATACTCGAGTTCGTGTAGAAAGGTGGATTCCACACACCGCTTGAATTCGATAGCGTGCAGTTCCTTATCTCGAAATTCTCGGTCGTATTCCCGACGTAGATGCAATATCCATACCCCGTTCCGTTGATGTCCCAGTTCTCGATGCGCCAGGGGTTTCCTTCGCTGCCGTCGCCGGTGTCCCAGTTGACGACGCCGTTGGAGGCGTTGAAGTCCGCGCCCGAGTCGATGCGGATGGGGGGGCGGATCTGGCGATTCTCATCCGTCAACGGGGCCACTAGCGGATAGTTGTCTTGACCACCGGTGAGTGCGTAAGGGGTGTCGCCAATTCCATCGGACCCGGGGACGTTCTGGGCGGGCCCCCTCAGGGCATCCGATCCCGCATAATCGTCCCAAGAGTTACCCCCCAGAGGGTATCCGTTGTCCCAGTAATTAGAGCCGTCGTCATAAGCTTGGTTGGTATTATTCGCGAATTGATTATGATAAATCACATTGTAATTGGAGAAAGAAGATATATTGCTGCAATTTACTGTTTGACATATGCGGTTGTTAAAAATGGCATTGTAACTGCAATAAGAATATAGTGATAATCCCCACCCACAATTACTGACGAAGTTATTGTCAATTGTGTTGTTTGTGCAATATCCAGAAATGTAGAGTCCGTCGACATTATTTGAAACGTTGTTGTTCTCGATGTCGTTGTGTTCGCAGTACCACTTGAGAAAGATGCCAACGTAATTGTGGTTGTAGTCGATGCGCGTGATGGTATTGTTGAGCAGGATTTGCATTTGATTGGCTATGCACTTGAAGCGGGTCGTGCCATGGTTATTGCAGTCAATAAATGGGATAACATGACTGAATATGATCGTAAGCAATGTAAGCTTGATGTAGAGCGTCGCTTCGATTTTATTCCATGGGCCAAAGTGCATTTGATTTCTGCATTGCATGG
>DAIRED010000222.1:0-3787 GCA_036795795.1 Thermoplasmatota archaeon
GGTTGCGGTTCGCCTGCCGCCTCCGCAGGCACGTCGCCTGCGCCATCCAGCACCAGCATCCTCTCGATTTCGTCGATCTCGCTCTTCGCCAGAGCGTCCGAATCCTCGGATACCGGCTTGCCTCCGAGTATGTCGCCCTTGGGCCGCTGCTTGGGCTCCAGTTCGAGAAGGCCGAGCTCGCGGTCGGTCTCGTCCTCACCGGCGGGATGGGTGACTATCGGGTCGCTCGATTTCGCGCGGGAAACTCCGAGGTCGCTGCCAAGCATCCCCTCGGCCATGAAGTCCAGCGTCTCGAGCTCGCTCTCGAGAGCGCCCATCTCCGCGTCGGCCTTTTCTTCCGAGATGTCGGGGGCGAAGACGAAGCCGCACTCGTCGCACTTCGTCGAATGAGCCGCCACGGTGGCTCCGCAGAACGGGCACTCGGGAACAGTTTCGCCTGGCGTTGCGACCGTCTCGGCCTTGAGCATGCCCATGATATTCTCAATTTCGCCCGCTGTTCCCGAACCGCACATCGGGCACTGAGTCGATTTTGACGACACGAACGCCCCGCATTTCGAGCATATGTCCAGCTCCGAGCCGTCGGGCTCGGTCGGCATCGTGTCGATGAGGTCGGTGGCGCCGAGCAGGTTGACCAAGACCGCCTCTGCCTCGGACATCCCGTCATGGTCTCTGGATTCCACGCGCTCGAGCTTCTCCGGGAGGGCCGACCCGCATTTGTCGCATGCTTGCTCGCCTTCGCGCGCGAACCCGCCGCAGCGCGGGCAAACGACAAGCGCGCGCATCGCTGGCTCGTCGTGTTGTGGTACGTTCAAGGTCGTGTACTCGGGCATCTCGGACCGCAGGGTGTTGCAAATCGAGCACTTCGCAGCATCCTTAGACATGAATGCGCCACAGAGGGTGCAGACAGCGATGTTGGATTCTATGTCCGGCGACTGCGGGAGGTTTTCTGGGGAGCCCTCGACGCCCAAGACGCCCTTGAGAACGCCAGTTGCGTTCCCTGTGAACGACTGCACCTCCGGAACGACCTCGGAAGTCTCTGGGTACAGGATTGTCGTCTCGGTGAGCAAGGTGGAGCAGACGTTGCATCGCTCGGTGTCTGGCTTGACGAAAGCCCCGCAGACGCCGCAGATGGCGACACCATACTGGACGGGCATCCCGGGCCTTCCTGAAGTGGCCCTCGCCGCCACGCGCCTCGGCATATCGGCCGCCTTGGGTTCGGCGCTCACGAGCATCTCGAGGAGCTCTACATCCTCCTTTGGCAAAGCGCCTTTTTGCTCCTCCGCAGCGGGCGACATCAAGGCGTTGCACGACGGGCACCGCTCCTTGCCCTCCGGAGAGAACGCGCCGCAGGCGACGCAGAGCGCCAGAACCTGTTTGTCGTCTTCACGAGCCGCGGCAGCGCCCGGTATGGCAGTCTCGACGGCCGCAAGACCTGCATGTGCCTCTTCGGGAGTCTGGCCAGCGTCCTCTTCAACAACGGTGCCGCACTGAGGGCATTTGCTCGCGCTCACCGACATGAACGCCCCGCACGACGGGCACATGAAAAGCGACTCTGGCTCCTTCTCCACGAGGGACTTCTCGATCAGGTCGAGCTCGTCATCCAGAGTCTCGGGCTCCGTGCCTTCGTCCTCGGCAGGCTCCTCCCCCGCGGATTTGCCGCACTGCGGGCAAACCTTTGCGCTGGAGCTCATGAACGCCCCGCAGTTGGGGCAAAGATAGAGCGCATCGGGGTTCTCGTCTTTCTTCGGCAGAAACCGTCCTCCTGGTCAATCCAGCGAAGGATTAATATATCGAAAGGATTATAAATAGGTTGTCGTGAAAGATGTCTGATTCCGGCATATCTGGCACAGCCGACCGCGCAGCCCGCATGGGCCTGGTGACCCTCGTCGCGGCGCTCCTCGCCCTCTCCATCCTCACCACAGGGTGGGGGGCAGGCTTCGCCGTCGCTCAGGACATGGGCGCGCCCCTCTACGCCAACAGAATCGTCGAGAGGGCGAGCGGGCCTGTGCTCGAGCCAGGAGACAGCGGCGCATTCCACCTCACGCTGCGGAACCCGAACATGGCCGCGCCGATGGAGAACGTCACATTCAGGATGTCGATTTACCTCTACAGCAGCCTGGAAGAGCAGGAGGACGTGGCTGCGATGTCCAGGCCTCCAGTCTTCGTCAACTCCGGAAGCACTGAGTACGAGCTGCCGATGTTTGCGCTCGCCCCGAACGCCACCGCGTCCTACGACATCACGTTAGACACTTGGTCCAGCACCCCCCACCCGGGCTACTTCGACCAGGGGGCGTATTTCATAAGAACCTGGATGAACTTCGATTGCCTGGGCGTTGAGTACACGCTTTTCTCTAGGGGGCACTTCACCGACGAGCAGTGGGACGGATACCGGGAGCAGCTCAACGTCTCGCAGACGGCAGCCAGCATCTATCTGGAGAACATGAGCTGCGACGGAATAATCCCCGACACGTCGTTCACCGTGAGGCTCAAGATACCGCTCTGGCCTCTGGCGCTTCTCGTCGCGGCGACCTGCGCCACAGGCGGCCTGGCGCTGATGTACTACCTCGAGGAGAACCCGGGAAAGGCCCCGCGCCTAGAGAAGGCTTTTCAGGGCGCCAGGGGCAAGGCCAAGCAGGCTTGGGCACTTTGCAAGCAGTCCCTTCGAAAGCCTTGAAGGGTAGTCTATGTCGCCCTCAGCGGCGACGAGCCCGACCGCAGATGGTTTTCCGAGGGTCTTCAGGGTGGAATCCAGCTTCGCATCGTCGAGGCTCTTGAAAATCGACCTGAGCGTCGTTGCGCGCACGACCTCGCGGCCGAGCGCCTCGCGCAACTCTGCAGCGTAAGGCGACAGCGTGCGAGAGTCCAGCTTATCCTCCCGCAGGCATCTCGACGCAACTGAAGCGCAGACCTCGGCCGCCTGCAACCCGGGGAACAACCCGCCCCCGGACAGGGGCTTGACGTGGCCTGCCGCATCCCCAACCAGCATGACCCGGTCTGCGAAGGGCCTCTCCACCATGCCGACTGGAATGATGCCGGCGTAAGCGCCCACGATTCTCGACGAGTCCAGGCCAGCCTTGAGCAGCAGCGAATCCAGCAGCTCGCGCGCGCTCAGAGGCCCCGGCGACGCTCCCAGCCCGATCCGCAGCGTCGAGCCCGTGGGAATCGACCACGCGAAGAAATCCGGGGCTGTCTCGCGTCCGAGCCAGATATCCACAGTGTCCGAAACAGCTTCGTCCTTTCCGCACGCTATCTCGCACTCGAAGGCAGGGAGCATCTCTGATGGAGGTTCGATGCCGGAAAACCTCCGGACCGCGGAGCATGCTCCGTCCGCGCCGACGACGAGACGGGCCTCTATCGCATCTCTCATCGAAGGAGCCAGCAACACGCCATTTGGAACGGGTTTCATCGAGCGGAGCTGCCAACCGAGCTTGATCGCAGCGCCTGCCCGCGCCGCCTCCGCCGCAAGGCGTTTATCTGCCTCCGAGCGGTCTATGACGACGGCGCGAACGTCGGGAGCGCGGACTTCCAGAATCGTTCCAAGAGGACCGCGAATCTTAGCGGCAAGCAGCTCGTTTAAAACCGTCGGCCCGCCGAGCATCGAGTGAGTCCTCGGGCTCACCAGCCCAGCGCACTGGACAGGACGGCCAATCTCCCGGTTCTCCTCAAGTATGGCGACGGAAAAGCCGGATTTCGCCAGGATGCTTGCGGTGCGGGAGCCCACTGGCCCGCCGCCCACGACCGCGACGTCAATCAAAGGAGGTCCTCGAATTCCTTGATGAGATCGGGG
>DAIRED010000223.1:0-3775 GCA_036795795.1 Thermoplasmatota archaeon
GCCGGACATGGTGGAGGGGCCCAGGCCATCCACGGGGCCGGCGCAGCAGGCGAACGCCATGTCGCTCGGCGTCGAGGAGATGTCGAGGATAGATTCCGCCAACCGCGGCGGCGAGGTGTCCCTCCGGCTGCTGGATGCCAACGGGACCGGCCTGGAGAACGCGACGGTATTCGTCTTCTCTTCCGAGGAGGTGACCTTCGGTTCGGCGATGGCCCAGACCGACGAGGGCGGGCGCGCGCATTTCAACTTCACGGTGCTGGTCGAGCCCTACGCCGGGATGGCGGTCGTGTCGAGCGCGATGAAGCCAGGCTACGAGAACACGGACGTGCTGGTCTACTTCGCCGGGGAGCTCTTTGAGACGGTGGAACCCGCACCGAAGGATGGAGCGGAACCGTCGGACCCGCTCGGGAACTACGTGACGCTGGCGGCGCTGGCCGCGGGGGGCGTGTCGCTGGCGCTCTACCTCTATTGGGGCCGGAGACCGTGAGCGATGGAAATCGACCGTCTAACGCAGTCGTATCTATTTATTACCAAAATTTAACCGAAATTTTAATCATGTAGTAGTGGATGGATACCCAAGGGCATTCAATTGCAGTTCGGAGAGTGTATATGGCGCTGACTCGGATGCTGGTAATTGCGCTCGCCGCTGTTACAGTCGTTGGCTTCGTTTGCCCAGCGGCATCCGCTCACTCACCCTCGAGCGTGACATGTACGTACGATTTCGCGCAACAGAAACTTTCCGTTGCCATCACACATGTCGTGAGCGACCCGAACACCCACTACATCTATAAAGTGGACGTGAAGAAGAACGGCGCGCTCGCCGAATCCCACTCGTACACCGACCAGCCCATGGCTTCGCCCTTCACGAGGATATACGACATTTCCGCGCAGAATGGCGACGTCCTGTCCGCGACAGCATACTGCAGCATTGCAGGCTCCCGGACTGGCCAGGTTACTGTGCAAGGAGCGGCCTTAGATTCTACCCCGCCATCGGTGGTGGTCATATCCCCGTCGAATGGGGCGATTTTCTACACGTCCCAGATTACAGTCACCGGCACAGCCTCTGACAACATCGATGTCGCGCAGGTCGAGATCCGAGTGGGCGCAGGTGAGTGGCGCCTGGCCACGGGAACCGAGTCCTGGACCGCAACGGTCGGCCTTTCGCCGGGAAACAACACAGTGACCGCCAGGGCGACGGACTCGGCATCGAACACAGGCACGGCCACGGTGACAGCGACCTACAACGTGACGACGGTGCCAGACTCGACCGCCCCAACCATCGTCATAACCGACCCGCTGGACGGCGCAGACTTCGAAAAGGCTACACTCACAGCCAGGGGCACGGCTTCAGACGTCGCTGGGATTTCGAGGGTCGAGGTGCGCGTCAACGGAGGCTCGTGGTTCACGGCCGACGGGACGACGTCGTGGACGGTACAGGCCACTTTGGCGGAGGGCTCGAACACCATCGAGGCCATGGCGATAGACACATCGAACAACAACGCGACGGTGTCGGTTATTGTGACCTACAACGCTCCGTCGGGGGACTCAGCCGAGCCATTGGCGCGCCAGCTCTGGCCATACCATGCGGCGACGATGGTCTTCGGATTTTCCTTGGTCGTGTTTGCGGTTTTCTCGATGAGGGCGAAACGCGCCAAATGGCGCTTCAGGGTGCATAGGGCGGCCGGCTTGGCGGGCGCTTTGCTTTCAGCCGGGGGAGTGTTGTTGGCCCTTTACATGACGGACGGAGGCCACTTCCGGGTTCCGCACGCCTTCCTGGGTGCGGCCACGCTGGCGATGGCCTTGGTCGTTCCCATGATAGGCTTCACCGTCATCAAAGCCCGGAAGAAAAACGTACCAAGAGCGTTACACATATGGTTCGGCAGATTGCTGGTCGTCATGATGCTGCTCGCCATCCTCTCGGGCATGACGCTCGTTGGCATCATATAAGGCATTCACAAACCGTTTACCGAACGACTTAAATAACCCACAAATCCGCGAACCAATCTGTTTATATCCTCCAGGCGCGATTTTAGTACATGCGCGGTGTGCGGGTGTGGTCTCCGGCAGTGGTCGCGGCTTTGCTGCTGGCCGCGCTGCCCGTAGTCTCCTCCCAGGCAGCACGCGGAGTGCCCCAGGACGGGGCGGCGCCCGCCGCCGCGCGAGCCGTCGACGACATCGTTCTCAGGGTGGCGATGCAAGATGACGTGAAGTCGCTCAATCCCCTGGTCGCGGGAGACGTCTGGACGTGGAACGTGCTCGGGTACATCTACGACACGCCGATGTCTACCGACCTGATCGATTCTTCGAAATTCATCCCCTACATAGCCACTCACTCATCAAATTGCTCGGCATCGTCGCTGTTCAACTACGATAACAGGTCTGAGTGGGAGCCGCTGGCGAAATACGGCCAAATCACGGTCCATTACGATTTCACGAACGTCTTCTTCCACGACGGCCACCAGATGGACATAGGGGACATCCTGTTCTCGTTCGGGGTGCAGGCCACGGTGACTGACTGGGCGTCGAGCGTCAAGTGCCTGATGGACAAGGGTGGCGATATTGGCTCGAACTATTCCGACACGCACTGGCTCGCCATAAAGACGATGGACTCAACGACGCTCAGGTTCTACTTCCAAGCCCCGTTCGCGGACTTCATCCGCAACACGCTGTCAGTCTTCATCCTCCCGCAGCACATCTGGGCGAACAAGGCCGGAGGCCAATCCGTCGATGGGACGGACCCGTTCCTGCCGCCCACAAATTCGTATGCTTGGAATCCAGCAAAGGCGATAGATTACACCAACAATCCACCCGTTGGCAGCGGCCCATTCAAGTTCGTCAGCTGGACTCCCGGGCAGCAGGCGAAAATCGACACGTGGCGCGAGCACTTCTTCCCCCATCAGCCGTTCATCGACGCGATTGTCTTCAAGATATACAAGACCGCCGAGCAGGCGGTCCAGGCGCTCCAGATGGGCGACATCGACTACATCGCGTGGTCGATACCGCCGACGTACGTTCCGGACCTGGAGAGGGATGAGAACATCGGCCTGGCGATGAACGCGGAGAAAGGCTTCTTCTACATGGGCTTCAACATGCGGAAGAAATCGTTCGGCTATCTGGACAACGACCCGGAGAAGGGAGACTACGGCAAGACGTTCCGCCAGGCGGTGGCACATTGCGTCAATAAAAAGGAGATTGTAGAGCGAATCCTCCAGAACTTCGGGATTCCGGCCGTCGGCCCGATATCCGAGATGGACTCGGAATGGTACAACGAATCGCTGGAGGACTATGAGTTCGACCCTCAAAAGGCCCTCGACATTCTGGCTGCGGGTGCCGACGGCAACCCGAATACGACGGCGGACAACTACAAACTGACGAATCCTTCCGTTGACCCAGGAAAAGGTAACTGGTGGCTGAATCCCGATGGAACTCCAATAGGAAGCGGGGAAGGTGGGAGGCTAGAAATCCTTACTCCTCCAGCTGACTACGACCCCATCCATTGTCAGGCTCCATCAATGATAGCGACCCAAATGCAATCCATCGGTATCAACGCCGAGTCCGTGACGCTAGATTTCGGCACCATCGTCAACAGGATAGACCAGCGTAACTTCGACATGTACCTTCTCGGCTGGCGCATAGGTTCCGACCCCAGCGATTTCATGCATGCCTTCTTCCACTCCTCGGCGGCCGAATCCGGGCAAAACTATCCGGGGTACAGGAACGAGTCCTACGACGCGTTGATTGACTTGGCCCGAAGCACGAGCGATGAATACTTGCT
>DAIRED010000224.1:0-3763 GCA_036795795.1 Thermoplasmatota archaeon
TACTAGGCGAAGTGCGAAAACTGAAAGGGGGCCAGAAGGCCCCCAAATCCTTTAAATTTTCCGTTTTTAACAAGCTCAAAGAACTCGAACCACCATTTTATATATTTAACATATACATATATATTGATTTATATGTTTGGTATTTAAACCTACTCAATGTACTATATATTTATTTGCACAAACAATATAAACCATGATGTACATATTTTACTCAACGGTAGAAAACCAAGATTGCCCCCGGTTTTATTTGGGGGCCTTGAAGGGCTAAAGGAGCGGATTAGGATGAACAAGAACAATGGCAAATTATTGGCGCTTTTGGTCGCGACCGCGATGGTCGCGATGATATTCAACGGCGCGAGTGGGCTGGCGAGGAACGAGCCGGAGATCATCTTCGAGGCGGGCGCCGCTTCAGGCGTGTCCCGGAACGTGGCCTTGGACGCTGAGATGGTAAATGCAATCAGGGACGGCATCAATTTTGTGCCGCCTGTAGAGACGGACTCCGTCATCTTTGACGAGAGCTTCGAGGACGACATCCTGGGCGACGTCCCGGACGACCCGCCGTGGATGGTGACCGAATCCCCGAGCAGCGCCTACTCCGAGTTCGCGGTCGAACAGTTCGAGGACGATGTCGTTGGCTCGAACCCCGACAACCCGCCGTGGGAGACATCCGAGGGTTCGAGCGCTACGATGTTTTGGGGCAGCGACATGGAAGACACCACTGTCGGCCAGTCTCTGACGGGGTACTTCGCCGGCGACGCGGGCGGCTTCGCGACCTTCACGGGCGACGTGGCGCTGACGGCACAGACACCGCCGGCCGGTGCTCCGGCTGGCTCGATATACGCCGGGTTGACGACCGGTACGATGTGCGCGCTCTTCAACGAGGGCGCGGACACGGCCGCGGAATCATACTTCGGTCCAGCAGGAGTCGGCGATACTCCGACAACTGCCTACGCAGGCAGCTGGGTTAGGTTCCCAGCAACCACCACCAGGACGGACTTCTACCTCTACGACTATGCCACCGGTGGAGCTGCCATGTTCTTCGTGTTCTTTGGCGGAACGGTGTACCACTTCCCGAACAACGTGCAGACGGTCCTGACGACCTACGCCGCCAACACATGGTACGAGTTCTACGTCGAGTATGACGAACCGTCTCAGACCTATTCGGTGTGGTGGAACGGTGGCGAGCTCGGCGCCGGCTCCGCATGGACCGACGCGACGATGGTGAACGTGGATTCGATGATATGGTACGGCGGAGAGGTATCCGCGCAGCCATCCTCGAACATGTACTTCGACAACTGGTTCCACTTCATACCGCCGGCTGGAACGGCGGACACGATCGGCGTGAGCAACGCTTGGTCGTACAGCGGCAGCGGAGGCGCGCAGAGCGTCTTCCTAGACCAGGCCGCATCGACCCACGTCGCATCCACCCAGACGTACATAGCCCCACCGTACTGCTTCGGACCGGAGATAGAATATAATTGGGTCGCGAGGACGAGCACGCCTCTGGCTAACTCCAACGGTGCGATGTTCAGCCTCATGGACTTCAACCAGAGAGCCATCGTGCAGATAAGGTTCTCCGGAGGTCAGATACAGTACAACAACGCGGGCACTTGGACCAATCTGATGGCCTTCGCCGCCAGCACCGAGTACGTCTTCTACGTCGCCATCGATGGCGTGAGCAAGACGTGCGTTGTCATAAACATCAACACGGTGGACATCGTCACGAACGTCGCGCTCGCCAACCGCGGGTCCGGCCTGGCCGGGTTCAGGCTCGAGGGCACGGCTGGTACCCAGTCCGAGATTTACTTCGACGACGTATACTTCAAGGGCTCGATACAGGAGGCCACCGTCAGGATATCCGACGACTACGCCAACGATGGCGCGCAGAGCGCCCACATGCTCGACGCAGCTGGCGACGCGGCGACGGACATGGCGGCGTACCTCGGCGGGGAATTCGTGACTTACGGCGAGATATGGTTCTGGTTCTACGGCGATGGGACGCTCGGAGGCGGCTCCGTCTACGTGCTCGACTCGACCCAATCCTTGCTCGTGACCATCATCTCGCTTGGCACAGACCTGACCGCAGCGGCTATTCCGCACCCTGGCCAGATTAAATTCGTCGACGGCGATGGCGGCGGAGGCGGAATGGTCGTCGACGGTCCGACCTTCACGGAGGGAGCCTGGAACAACGTTTCCATCAGGTACGACACATTGGCCGGAACGTTCGAGGCATTCTGGAACGGGGCATCGCAGGGAACATTCGGAATCCTTGAAGCAGCTCCCGACGCGGGCATATGCTTCTTCTTCGGCGAAGGCGCGGCAGCCCCGACGGACTTCTACTTCGACAGCGTCGGAATGTGGGTCGACGACCTCCCGGAGGCGCCGACGAACCTCAGGGTATACGGACCCGGGCCATCCACCAGGACGGACAACTACTACACCGTCGACCAGGACAACCCGGTCCAGGGAACGGTCTCGAACGACTACACCAACATCGACGAGATTTCGCCGTTCGACGGCAACCTCGAGATGGTGACGGAAGCATTTGTGGGTGGGTCCGGCGGAACCGTGCAGTACACATACACTGGCGTGACGCAGGCGACAAACAACCATTACGCCTACTGGTGCGACATCAACAGCGTGATGTCCGCGGCGGGGCCGGTGTACAACGTACAGACCGAGGCGACTGACGCAAACTACGGCCAGATAACCACGTCCGAGGACACCCGGTGGATCGGTACCGACCCTGGCAACACAGACTACACGTTCATGCAGAGCGAGGTCCAGGTCGCGGAGAATCCAGCATACATCACAGAGATCTTCATGAGCTGCGAGATACAGGGCGACGCCGCGACGGACTTCCAGATATGGGCTGAGGACGGAACTGGCGCGTGGGCGATGATTGGGACGGCGTTGGCTGGTGCAGCGGACACAGATGTGACGATAGGTCGGGCAATCACGGCAAACTGCGCGAATTACATCGTCGGCGGATACCTCACATGGGGCGTCTTCCAGACAGACGCTAGCGACCTCGTCCGGACCGACAGGATGAACGTGACGATAACCTGGGCTGAGCCGACGTACAACAGCCTCGAGCACCGCTGGAGGACGCAGAGCGTCCCCGCTGGCGCCGACTACATGGAAGTGTCCGTCAGAGCCAGCTGCTCTAGCGGCGCTGACGACAGCTTCGTCTTCGGCATATCCACCGTCCTCGCCGGACCATACACGACGTTCCTGACTGTCAGCATCGACCAGATGACATCCTACAAGCTTCAGGTCCCGGTCACGAGTGGAGTCCTCTACATCAACGTCGTGGACAGCTCATCTTCGGATGCGAACACGGACACCATCTTCATCGACCTCATAACGATACACTGGGCCGACGTATCGGGCTCCACGGTGCAGAATCAGTTGACATCCGCAGACAACGCGGTCGTGGGAACAGTGACGGGCACGCACGTGCTGACCCAGTCGATACCTGGGGATGCTAGCGCCCAGCAGATAACCGAGGTCGCCGCAGCCGGAACCGACACGCTGATAGACGAGGGCTTCGAGGGGGCATTCCTCCCGGCCGGCTGGACGCAGATAGACCAGGACGGGGACGGATACATGTGGTACCAGACCGATGGAGCGGGGCAGCCGGCGAACAGCGGAACCTACGCGGCCTGGAGCGCGTCCTATGACAACACCGCCGGGGCACTCACGCCGGACAATTACCTCATCACCTACCAGATAGACCTCGTTGATTACTCCGCAGCAACAT
>DAIRED010000225.1:0-3759 GCA_036795795.1 Thermoplasmatota archaeon
TCGCCCCCGGCGGCGTCCTCGTGGTCGAGGAGCCGTGCGCCGGGAATCCGCTGGCTGCCGTTGCGCGCAGGCTCTTCCCCACGGACCGGCACGACCCCGACGAGAAGCCATTGACGGCCGGCCAGATGGTCGGCGCGATGTCCGGGCGCTTCTCGGTGTCGGAGACCAAGCCGTACTTCGTCTTCTCGTACCTGGCGCCGCACATCGTCTCCAGGGTCCCGGGGTGGAAAAAACCGTTGGCCAGGCGCATCGCCGCCGCCCTGTACGGGCTCGACCAGGCCCTCGTCCCGCGGTGCGGTTTAGCCAGGCGCGCCGCCGCCTACGTCCATATCTCCGCCGCCAAGGGTAAGAAATAAATACCCATAGCCTTTCGGGGGGGTTGAAGCCGATATATAGAAACGGTATTGGCAAGTGTATATCGGAGTATCTAAACCATGCAACGGTGAGGCAATGCAGACGGATCTCAGCGGCGACACACAACCCGGGCAGGCCATCGACCAGAAGGCCCAGCCCGAGGCAAGGCAAGCGACAGCCGAGAGATCGGAACCAGCAGTCAGAGCGGCGGAAGCCCGCCCGGTGCCGACGAAGGTCAAGGCGGACGCCGGGGCGCAGAAGCCGCAGAGGACATTCAAGCACCGAGCTGGGAAGGCGGTCAGCTACGTCCGCGGGACGTGGCTGGGGCGGAACTGGTACACCATTACCGTCCTCGTCTTCCTCGTAGTCCTGGGGCTGTTCGTGAGGTCGTATTTCGGCGTCGAACCGGCGACCGAGAACGGCTTCGTGCTCTCGGGAGGTTCCGACTCGTACTACCACCAGCGCGCCTACCTGTACGGTTACGAAACGGGGAACCACCTGCACTTCGAGGACATGCTCAACTACCCGATGGGCACCAGGAACCCCCGCGCTCCGATTTACGACTGGACCATAATCATCGGTGGCGAGGCGCTCTCGCCGTTCTTCGGCGGTGACGCCATGGAATCGATGTGGTGGGTCTTCATCTTCTCCACGGCGTTCTGGGGAGCCATAACGGTCATCCCGACCTACTTCCTTGCAAAGGAGGCGTTCGGCAAGAAGGCCGGTTACATAGCCGCGTTCCTCATCGCGATAATGCCTGGCCACATACAGCGTAGCGTGCTCACCAACGCAGACCACGATGCGATTTCGCTTTTCTTCATAGTCACGGCTTTCTACTTCTTCCTCAAGGCGTTGAAGAACCTGAAGCCCGACTCGCACGTGGATTCGTGGCGCGACGTCAAGGGGGCTGCCGCCTCCATCAAGCGCATGGTCGGCGAGAACAAGGTCGCGGTGCTCTTCGCGCTGCTCTCCGGCTTCTCATTCTTGGCAGTGGCTCTGACCTGGCAGGGTTACGCCTACATGCTCGTCATCGTCACCGCGTACTACGGCATCCAGATCCTCCTCAACAGGTTCAGGAACGTCAGCTCGCTGGGCGTCACGATGGTCTACTTCATCGCCGTCGGCACCATCACGCTGCTGGCATTCCCGTACTACTTCCTGTCCATCCAGATACCGAGCTGGTACGACACTCCGACGTACATGTTCCTGGGGGCGTTCGCCTTCGGGATGGCGCTCGAAATCACGCGCAAGTACCCGTGGCTGCTCGTCCTGACGATTTTTGCCGTCACCGCGGGCGGCACCGTCCTCGCGCTGTACCTCTTCTGGCCCTCCATGTACGACACGGTCATCGGAGCCGTCGCGAGCGGCGCCGGATACTTCGTGCATAACAAGCAGTACGAGACCATCGCCGAGGCGCAGGCGCCCGACTTCAGCAACCTCGCGACGTCGTTCGGCGTCGTGACCTTCTGGCTCTCGCTGGTGGGTCTGGCCTACGCCATCTACCAGCTGCCGAAGAAGCTCAAGTCCGACTACCTATTCATCGTCGTCTGGACTGCGACGTCGATTTACATGGCCGTCAGCGCCGCTAGGTTCATGTTCAACGCCGCGCCGGCGTTCGCCGTGACCGCGGGCTGGACGGTGTCCATCATCATCGAGAAGCTGGACCTGCGCGGGGCTCTGGAGCAGCAGCGCCGCACGGCCAGCGGCTTCAACAACGACTGGGACGTCTTCCAGACGTCGTTCGTCGTCGGCCTCGTGATAGGCATCTCCGGCATCGGCGCGTACCTCTACATGGACAGCCTCGCGCCTTTGGCGATTGCCGCCGTGGCGATGCTGACTCTCGCCTACTCGGTGTACGCCTACGGGATGCGCGCGAAGTGGTTCTACCAGGCGCTGGGCTTCCTGCCACTGCTGATCACCCTCGTGCTCTACCTCGCGTTCTACGACGGCTTCGAGAAGGCCGCCGACCACATCGCGGTGCCGCTGCTGTCGGCCTTCGGGCTGGCCTTGCTTGTTGTCCAGCTGAGGGGCGCCAAGCTGCGGACGACTGCGGGCGTGCTCTTCCTCGCATTCATGGTCGTCGTGCCCAACGTGTGGGCCGGCGTCGACGCGGGGATACCGTACGAGGTCAAGGCCGATTACGACAAGACCGTCTACGACGTCGTGCCAAGCGCGTTCTCGCCGACGAATTACGACGAGATCAACGGGACGACCTGGTACCTGGGCGGTTTCGGCTACTCCCTGCCGCTCAACACGCAGTATTACCCCGCCGCATACGATTGGCTGGCGACGCAGGATGCGAACGTGCTCCCCGCGGAGGAACGGCCTGCGTACCTCAGCTGGTGGGACTACGGGTTCGAAGCGGTCAACGAGGGTCAGCACCCGACCGTCGCGGACAACTTCCTTGGCGGGCACCAGCTCGCGGGCAACTTCATCATGGCGCAGAACGAATCCAACGCCATCTCGCTCCTCATCGCGCGCCTCTTTGAGGCCGACTGGATGCGGAACAGGAACGCCATCGATTGGGGCAACTCCGACGTGGACGGTTACTTCAGCGACGACGTCATCGCCGTAATCGAATCGCACGGCCTCGACGAGGCTGTCCTGGACAACATGATTCGGAACCCGGGAGAATACAAGGAATTGATTTGGGAAAACCCCGACATCTACTCCCCGAGGGACTCGATCCTGCAGGACGCGAACGCCCAGTACCTCGCGTGCATGGGCTACGTCTCGACGTCGATGAACATGGACGGCGTCACCGCGCTGTACCACGACCTGCGCGAAGCGACCGGCTGGTCGATACGGTATTTCGCGATTGACACCAGGCTATTCCCGTTCTCTGGCGACAACACAGGCATCTTCTACGCCCCGGCCAAGCTGTCCGACCATAGGATGTCAGAGCCCAACCAGCCGTACGACTTCTTCGAGATCAAGGCCGTCGGCGAGTACGGCGGGGAATATTCCCTCGACGACGTGCCGGACGACGTCCAGATAGTCGACTACAAGCTGCAGTACAACGACATGTTCTTCGAGACGATGCTCTACAAGTGCTTCGTCGGCTACGGCGGCAAGGACATCGGCGGGACGAACGCCGACGGAATCCCTGGCATCAACGGGACGCTCGAGTCCGAGGAGCCGATGCAGGGATGGAACCTCACGCACTTCAGGCGCGTGTACAGGACGGCCTACTACAACCCCTACGACGCGAAGGACGTCCAGAACCACACAGACGCCTGGCAGGCGATGAACTACGACGACGCGGTCAAGCTCCAGATACTGGCACCCGGCGAAACGGCGTTGCCGGGATCTTTGAGCGGTAAAACCACGGACGTGCCGGTGCAGTGGCTTGCCGATACGCAGTATCCCGTTACCGTCAAGGTGGTTGATAAATACTGGAACCCG
>DAIRED010000226.1:0-3245 GCA_036795795.1 Thermoplasmatota archaeon
CCTTGGCCACGCGCCCGACGTGGAGTATAACGGGAGCAGCGCCATCGGCCAGCTTCTCCCGCATGGCCTCCCGACCCTCCCGCCGGTTGTTGAACCTCTCCAGGTCCACGCCCGTCGGGATGACGGCCGAATACTTGAGCTTGGAGCGCGCCGTCAGCTCTTTGAGTATGGCCTCCGTCGGGGCGGCCACGCCGTCGGCCCGCGCAAGGAAGTGCCGGAGGTATATCCACATCAGCCTGCGCATGAGGTTCTCGTCGAGGTTCCAGGGCATGTAGTGGAAGACCTCGGTTATCATCGTGTGGTACGTCAGGAGGATGGGTATCCTGAAGAACCTGGACGCGAACATGGACTTGAAGCCCATGAACGCCACGCCGTGCGTGTGCAGGACGTCGATGTCCATCTCCCTTATGATGTCGTGGTGGCCCCTGGCCGGGAGGATGGCCACCCTGTAGCCCTTGTAGTCGGAGAACTGGGACGCTGGAAAATAGTACGTGTTCTTCTCCTTCGGCGCGCGTCCGCCCGGGTCGTCGGGGGCGAAGAGGAAGACCTCGTGGCCCATCGACTCCAGTATGCGGCGCGACGTGGTCAGGGATGTGACGACGCCGTCCCTCGTCGGGAGGTAGGTGTCGGTGTACATCCCTATGCGCATTCAGAGCCACCTGGCTATCTGGCGGACCTTGTTGACCAGGTCGGCCGGGTTGCGCGCAAGCAGCCTGAGCATGGCTTCCTTTCCATGGCCACCAGAGTCCCAGATCACGTCCGGCACGAGCCCCTTGCCCTTGATGGCCTCGGCGGTGCCCCAGGCCATGGTCTTTGCCGACTTGGGCTCGTCCTTGCGGTCGAAGCTGGCGACGGTCAGCCCGACCTTCTTGGCCGCGTCGAGTGTCTCCTTCGAGAACCGCAGGTTGAGGACGCACCTCATCGCGGGGTCGTACTCCATCGCCGTCAGAACGACGCGGCCCATGTGGCGCGACGCGCCGAAGGCTGGGGTCCCGACCGTGGCGGCGCGGTCCCCCTTGAGCACTATTCTGGAATCGAGGCCGCAGACGTCGTCAAGCCCAGTCGCCCCCCAGAGGGCGTAGGCGATGTTGTTTCCGACCTCCGGCATCAGGCCGGGCACGAGGGCGTTCAGAAGCTCCGGCAGCGCCGCGCGCAGCTCCTCCACGGTCCTGTGCTTCTCCGAGCCGGCGACGACGCGCTCCATGGGGTTGAGCGCGACGGCCTTCCCGACCGGTTGTGCGTGCTCCAGGCTCGAATGCAGCCTGTCCTTGGCCTGGCCTATCGAGTCCCTGAGCCCTTCTCCCATCGCCAGGTGTCCCGCGATGAGCGAGGCGTAGGTGCAGCCGAGGCCGCGCAGACCTTTGATGGACAGGCGCGGCGATGCGAACTCCGTCACGCGCTTCGGCTCGACCAGCAGGTCGGCGGCGAGCTTCCCCTTCAGGTGCCCGCCCTTGACGAGTATCGCCCCAGGTCCGCCGCGCAGCATCAGCGAGTTCGCCGCGAAGAGCGCGGCGTCAAGGTTCTTGACCTTCATGCCGGAGAGCGCCTCGAGCTCGTTCGCGTTCGGCGTCACGAGGTCGGCGACGTCGAAGACGTGGTCGACGAGCGCCTCGGCCAGGCCGGGCTCGCCCAGGCGCGTGCCGACGCTGGCAGAGAGCACGGGGTCGACGACGACCGGGCACTCCAGGTCCTCCAGCTCCTTCGCGACCACCCTGGCGCAGGCAGCGGAGTAAAGCATCCCTATCTTGACCGCGGCCGGCTCGCCGTCGTCGACGACGCAGCCGATGGCCCGGGCCACGACCTTGGGGTCGCTGGGGATTATCTCCTCCACCCTCTCGCTGGTCTCCAGCACCGTTCCCGTGGCCACTGGAGCCGCGGCGATGCCCAGCGAGCTCAGTGCCCTTATGTCCGCCGATATTCCCGCAATCCCGCTCGGGTCCATCCCGCCAACTACCATCACGCGCTTCATCTCTTTCCCTCCACGATTGCCTTGACCCGTTCGAGATTCTGTGGGTGCGCTGCAAAGTAATCCCGCGCCGGAGCCAGGCGTTCGGATATTGCCGCTGCGACGGCCTTCTTGAGGTCCATCGGGTGGACCTTTCCGGCCGCGTACGCCACAACCAGCTCGTCGTAGCTGGCGAACGAGACGTCGCCGCCGAACTTCTCGGGGCGCTTGATGTCCAGTTTGCCGACGGTCGGGAATATGATGAGTCGGCAGTGGTCCATCACCGGGTTGCCGGCGACCTCCTTCGCGGGGCAGAATGCCTTGTTCAGCTTGTCCGCAATCTCCGCTGGCGTGTCGTGGAGGAAGACGCACGTCTCCGGCTTCGACTTGCTCATCTTGCCGTCCCCGTCGGCCGTGACGGCGTCCATCCTGCCAGTCCCCTGGAGGCTGGCCAGCAGCGGCGTGTGGACGGCGACGAACTTCTTCCAGCCCAGTTTGTCCGCCGCGTCGCGGGCGAGCATGTGGGCGTGGCGCTGGTCCATCCCGCCGAGCGCCAAATCGAGTTCCTGGTGGAATATGTCGGCCGCCTGCATCGCCGGGTAGATGAGCTTCGATGCATCTTGGTCCCCCTCGTCCTCCTTGCGGCCCATCACGGTCATCGCGCGCTTGATGCGCGAGACGGACGAGGCTTTGGAAATCGTCAGGACCTTCTGCCAGTAGTCCGCGCCGTCAACCATGTCCGAGGCGTAGATGAAATGGACTTTATCGGAATCGACCCCGAGCGCCAGGAAGCAGTCCTGCAGGTACGCGCCGCAAGCCTTTATGTCGTCGAGGTTGCCGCCGAGCTTGTCGTTGATGTATGCGTGCCAGTCTGCGAGCAGGATGTTCACGTCGAAGCCCAGCGCCACTAGGTCCTTGACCTTCTCGGAGGTGATGAGCCCCTGGCCGATGTGGAAGAGGCCCGACGGCTCGAACCCGATGTAGGCCTTCTTTGGGCCGGGCTTGGCGAGCAAAGCGGCCGCCTCGTCGCGCGTGACCACTTCCTCGGTGTTCCTGAGCAGCAGAGCGAGCGCCTCTTCCGCGTTCATGGATGGTCGAATAAGGTGAGGGGATAAATGGGTTGCGGTCACGCCATCTTATTCACCAGCAGCCAATACGCGAACAGCTCCACGTCGTACCGCTCCCGGTCCGGGTACCTCTTCGCGACGATGCGCCAGAACTCCTTTCCGTGGCCCATCTGCCTGCGGTGGGCGACCTCGTGGAAGATGATCGACGGCGCCAGGATGGCAATGAACAAGAC
>DAIRED010000226.1:3255-3746 GCA_036795795.1 Thermoplasmatota archaeon
GAGCCGCTCCGGAAGCCGGCGCATGAGCGTGTTCACCGTGATGTCCCCGTCGCTCCCGCAGCTGGCCCACTTCTCCGTCTCCTTCTTGAAACGTATCTTGTAGAACCCGACGCCGAGCGCCTTGGAGTGCTCCTCGGCGAACCGCCAAACGAGCTGGCGGAACTCGGCTTGGCTCCGGTCGTCGAGCTCGCGCCTCCGCGCGTCTGCGAGCGCCCGGGCGATTCCGGCGTGCACGCGCGAAATCCACGGGGCGAACTCCTGGACGGAATCCTCCGGCCGCGCGCGCCTCGGCAGGAAAATGGTCATCTGGCCGGAATCGAACTCGACGTGCGGTTTGTTGGCTTTCGCGAACTCGACGCGGTACTCCGAGTCCTTGCCCACCTTGATGCGCGTGACCATTGAATCAACAAGTGGATGGGTGATATTAAAACTAGGTGAAAAGTAAAAAGGTTTTTGAGTTCCCCGCGGGGACCTATTGCAGTTCGTGCGCG
>DAIRED010000227.1:0-3740 GCA_036795795.1 Thermoplasmatota archaeon
GTTCACGTAGCTGAACTTATCGGTGTCGATGAAGTTGGGAATGTAATTCACATCTGCCGATGGCCTCATCTTCAGCGCATATGTTTTTATGGCTCGGTCCACACAAATGATATTGTCAAACTCAGCCATTATTTTATCTTGGAATAATACGAAACTATCTGGCGCCTTAGAAAAATTGAATAATCCGTGCATAGTCAATAGTTTTGGTGTCCCGACAGCTTTGAAACTAATTTTACTAGAGAACAATTTGGAGCCGATGAGGCCGTCTGCCTTCAATGTGTCCATCGCGATTCCGAAGCCATGAACGTGCAAGAGGTCGGGCTTCGTCTCGCCTACCCATGCCAACTTCTTTTCGTGTCGTTTTATCGCCGCTAAAACACGCTCTGGGAAAAGGATTTTATTACCGAATTTCGTTGTTATCCCAGGCGGCCCAAACCGTTTTATCAAACAATTCGTGGCGTATCGCTCTTCGCGTTTTGTACCCCGGATTGCATCCGTAATCACAGTAAAGTCAACATCTGGAATGGAACGTACAATCGAATCTACGTGGATTTCGACCCCGCCGACTCGGGGATGGAAGCTATCAGTGAAATGCGCTACATTCATCTGGTCGTCACATGGGGGAATGCGTTAATAACCTTTCCGAATCAGCGATTTATGACCTTGTGTACCATGATACCAAAGAAACGCCTGGCCTGTATTTCCATAACTATCTTGCTCATTCCAAGTTTATTGTGGACCGCAATCGACAGCGCATTGTCTGGCCCAATAAAACCAAAAAACCTCGAATATTTTAATTTATAGAAATGATCTATGAATGAGGAATACAATTGTGTGTAAATTCCTTTTCCCCGCCATTCTGGCACGACATACGCGTCTGTCGCACCAACTGTGACATCGTCAAGCACAAGATTGTAACCGACCCAAGGAATCCATACATGATTAAACGTGGCCCATAAACAACCTACATCCTTGCCATCGATTTTTGCAACGAAGCATATTTCTCCCGATGAAATGCGGGTGCTTGCAGACTCGCCCCAATAATCACCTCTAATATTTATTAGGTCGTTCAAATCTTCCAGTTTGGCTACGGAGACTATTGCTTTTCCTTCCTTAATGGCTGGTTGTTGATAAAATTTCGACTCATAAACAAACGCAATTGATTTTGAATACAACTGGCGCCTTGCATAATGAATGACACGAATTAACGTGATTTTATCGCCCTTGAATTTCATTAATCAACTCCCTGGGGTTCACAATTTCCATTACTTTTGAGATGCGAGCAATAAACATCCTTAGTGTATCAACGCTGTCCTTACATGCGTCGGCCACCCATGGTCTTAATTTCGGGTAGCTCTCCCTCAATGCAACCAATTCCCACGGATGAATAATAAATTGGACTGGGTCTAACGCACTAGTACACGCCAACTCAACAGCTTTTTCCAGCCCACGGTGGTTCAGCATCCCCATTCCAATAGGTGTACCACCGGTGTGTTCAACCGTAGCTATCGGTAGCTCGAGAAGTTTTCTCTGTGAACCTTCGAGAGATACATCGTTTTCATCGGGCCAATATCGCTTCGTAGGCGCCAATGAGAAATCAAATATCTTGAACATCCTATATCTGGACAGAGTCACACCTGGTATCACTGACGAATCCATTGAATAATCCGATTCGATTAACGCTTTAATAGTGTCACCGTTGACTGAAAAATTCGGAGCGCGGAATGCTGTTGGTGATGCCCCAGCAATCTTTGATATTATCTCTGTTGACTTCCTAATTTCCGCCAATTGCCAATTGTAATTTTTTAAACAATAATATTGTACAGAATGGTCCATGCCATGGTTTCCAATAACACCGTTTCTTTGGAAAGCACTCCTAATGAACTCAGGGTATCTATTAGCGATGTCTGCGGTTGTGAAATACAAAGCTTCGACATTCGATTCTACAAACGCATTTTCAAGTACTTTAGTCGCTTGTTCCATTCCTAAATAACTATTATCGATGTACTTCGAAAGGTCTTGCTCTAAATCTATGGTGAATAATATTTTTTTATTACTCATCGGAAAATGTCGCCTCCAGCCTCTTCGCAAACGACTCCGTCGAATATTCCTTTCTTGCGCGTGCCTGCAACATCGATCCCATGTGTTCGCGCAGCCCCGCATCAGATGCTAACGTTTTCAATGCATTCGATATATCAGCGGTTTCATTCTCCACACACATCCCCAGCCCGCCCAGCGCCTCTGGAATCCCGCCGACGTTCGACGCCACGATTGGCTTCCCCGCATGCATCGCTTCGATGATGGCCAATGGCATCCAGTCTTGGAAGGTGATGTGGGCATAGATGTCACACGAGGCTAGAATATTTGCCGAATCGGCCTGTCCGGGAAATTCAACATTTGCTGCTCGCACTTGGCTCTTCAATTCCTCTAACAGTGCACCTTCGCCTGCGATGATCAGCTTGGCGCCTACTACGCCTCCGAACGACTCGATGAGCAATTTCGCCCCGGCGGATTTGCCAGGCCAAACGAATCTACCTAGGTGGCAGACGTTGATTCCCGGATGTGGTTCGCCTACGCCAAAGGACGATTCTATCCCGGGTGGCATCACATTGATGACATTTTTTGATTTGATTATCGGTGAAACCATTTTCATCTGAGACTCGCAGACGTAAATCACGGAATCGCACTTGCGCACGAGGCGTTTGTAGATGAGCAAACGTGCGGGATTCATCGCCTTGCTCGCATCCCATGTGTGCAGCGTGAAGTGCAGCTTGCCCTTGTGAAACTGTTTGTATAGCACGCCCGGCAGCAATGCTCCCCAGTCGGCGTGGGCATGCACGATATCGGGTCTGAAATCGCGTAATGACGAGTATGCTTGCCCAGTAAAACGGAGTTTGCTGGACTTGGATTCGTTTCGGATGATTTGCACATTTGCTCCGAGAGATTTCAGCGCCTTCATCTCGGCCCTGATGTAAGACTCAATTCCGCCACCATCGTTCTCTGGGAGCGGAGATATCAATGCAATCTTCTTTCCTGAGAGACCGGTCATATCAACCATACCGTGCAATCGCCATTTCTGTATAATAACTGGCTATACGATCCTGAAACGCTGTATTCCCGGTGTAACATTTCCGGAAGGAATATACCCCGAGCGCCACGCCCCTTGAGATTGAAAATGAGATCACGATGGTTGTCCGCCTCGAAAATGATGTAGTGCACAAGGTAGTTATTATCTCCCATCGCTCTTGATAGCATGGTGTTGTAATCGCCGGTGGCGATTTCCCCTTCAATACTCTGGGTCGATGTTTGCCAGAGAACGCCACCGGTATCATTTACATTGATTTTCTCCGCCGTGAAGGGCAATCCGATTGCAGATACAAGGACAGAGCCTACGATGCAGGCCATCACCAGGCGCTTGCTCCATTTTTCCTTTCCAGTCATGATGACATAAGAGCCCCATCCCACGAGTATCGCGATGAAAGGGGCAAGGTAGAAGAAAATTCTCTGCGTTTTGAATTCGCCAGAACTCCTATTGACTATGGTGAGGATGATGAAGAGGGACAACGCGAATAGCGCCGCAAGCATCATTTGATTTCTCCTCACACTCCTCATGACGATGTAAGCCGAAGGAAGAATGATTGCAAGCGGAAGGATGTTGAGATGCCAGGCATAGAGCGATTGCCACAAGGAGTTGGCGTAGGCATCTGTGTGCGCTGAGGAGCTTATCGTGCCCCAAAGAT
>DAIRED010000228.1:0-3736 GCA_036795795.1 Thermoplasmatota archaeon
GTTAAAACAAATGCTCTTTGTCGAGCTGTTAAGAGACCCCTCACACTGATTCCCTGATTGTCTATTACTCTCATAAGGCTTCCGTTCAATTTAGGGCCTAGGTGCGCGTTTGCTGCGTAAACTCGGGTTCGCGCCATCTTCCGCGTTCGAGGGCGCGAGGGGCGTAGCGAGCCTCTGACGCACTATATATCGTGATGTCTCAGTTCAAGGGGTAGGGAGCATTGGAGAAGGACTTGCACCCATTCCTACTTCTTTCTCATTTTATTACTTTCTTTCGGCATACCAGGTATCGTATTACCTTTGTCAATAATTACCGAGATGGACTCCTGTATTCCTTGTATGGCCGCTTCCATTCGCGCAAGCCGACAGTTCATACAGGTACATCCTTCGAGGATATACTCATCTATTTCAGGTTTCAAGATAATTCCGCATTCGGTGATTGCTGGGTTGCCATTTAAAATTATCTCTGAAAATAATGTTTATGATAATTCGTAGGCACTCAATATTCAGGGGGAATTAAGCTCCTAATCGATAACCATATCATTTAATATCGACAAATCAATATGCCACATGCGAAAAATAGCCGCTTCGCCAAGGAGCTGAAATCCATGTTGTACAAGGGCGATATCAAAGACAGTCGACCACAAAATATGGCACATGGCACAACCAAGCCGCCGAATTGCGAAGAATTCAAGGCGTGCTTGACCAAGGCTTTGAAACTATTGGAAGAGCGATATAGGGTGTGAAATGGACGACTTTGAAAAGGGTATTAAAACCACTGTCGGACAATGCATGGACGTTACCAGCAAGGATAGGGTTTTGATAGTCGCCGACACCCCTTCCAAGAGAATCGGGCTTGCATTGAAGAAGGAAGCCCTTACCAAGACCCCTTACGTCCGGTTCTTCGACCTGGACATGCCCGCATATGGCGGCAGACCGCTGAAAACCATGCCTTCGAACTTGATGGAAAGCCTGGATGACGTTTCCGTGACGTTCTTTCTGGCAGCGCCGAAGGAGGGTGAGCTAAAGACTGTGAGGGAACCGTTCATCCAGAAGGTCATATCGCGCGCCAGGCATGCCCACATGGTTGGCGTGACCGAGGCAATCATCAAGAGCGGGATGTGCGCGGATTACTCCAAGGTCGAATCGATCACAATGAATATGTACGACATTTTGAAAAACGCCAAGGAAGTCTCGGTGAAGTCGCCCGCGGGCACGGATTTCAGAGCCACCTTCGATTCGTCGATGCACTGGATACCGTGCACCGGCATTTGCCGCAAGGCCGGGGAATGGGACAACCTGCCGTCGGGGGAGGTGTTCACCGCTCCGGATTCGCTGGAAGGCCGGGTCGTCGTGGACGGTTCCATGGGCGAGTGGATAGAGGAGAAGTACTCGGGCGTCGTCGATTACCGGAGTTCGCCACTGATTATCGAGATAGAGGCGGGCGATGATGGCTCGTACATGACATCTGCGAATTGCAGAAACGCAGACCTGCTCAAGGACTTCAAGGCGTACGTTGGTGAGGAGAAGTGTGCGTCCCGTGTCGGGGAGTTAGGATTTGGCACGAACGTTTTCCTGAAGGATTTCATCGGCAACATGCTGCAGGACGAGAAGTTCCCTGGGGTGCATATCGCGCTCGGCGACCCGTACCACGAGAAGACGGGCGCGAACTGGGTTTGCGGTCACCACATCGACCTCGTCATGCGCGGATGCGACGTGTGGGTTGATGAAAAACAGATAATGAAATCCGGCAAGTACCTGCACTTCTCCCAAGTGTGAGCTGTCGGAGTGCTGCGCCTTGCTGGTAAGCGAAGCAGGCGATCGGTGCGCTCAGCATGACACCAGGAACTCGCATTCGCCGTCCCCCTTTCCCAGGGAGCTTGACTGGCGGACCGACACCTTGCCAAGGAAGTTCTCGCCGAATCTGAAAATCATCCCTCGCATTATCTTGCAGTACACGGGGTTGCACACAGTCTGGTTGTCCCAGGGGCACGCGCTCCCATGGAGGCAAAAGTTGTGGTCATCGCCCTGGCAAATGAATGTGCCGTCGATATCGTTGTAAATCTTGCACACGACCCTGCCGAACGTGCGGAGGTTTCGGGGCAACCTGTTCGTGAAGTACTTAAAATATAACTCTGATTCGAAGCGGGAAAGAACTTGCATAACGACTTGATTCTGAGATTGCGATTGGATGGAGACCATGTTGGCGATGGACTTTAGGAGGGCGTATTTATCCTCTATCTTCTGCTCCACCGAGTGTTGGGCTGTCAGGTCCAGCGCGAGCACCATTAACCCTTCGGGAACTGGTTCGACAACTAATTCGTAGAATCCAACCACGCCGTCTGGATGCGCGAACTCGTTCGTGAATTTGTCCCGTGTCCTGTTTTCCATGCATCCTTTTAATTTTTCGAACAAATCCGTCTTCTCGATACCGGGATACATGTTGACCATCCTTTGGCCAACTAGTTCGCCTATGCTCTTACGGGCATGCTCGCACGCCTTGGTGTTCAAATAGAGGTATTTCCAATCCCGGTCTATAATTTGGCAGCCTTCATGCAATCGGTCTAGGATGCTCCAGTCTCGCTCCCCCTGCTTCATTAAAACTTTGTCGCCCTACTATGTATATAATGTTTTCGCTAATGTTATCATTATTTTGTACGCGAATGACAGCCCCGGACCCGAAGGATAGTATTTAGAGGCTAGTCCGCGACTAGACCCGAAGGGTAGACGAGATGGGTGCGACCTTTACGAAATCTTTTTGACCACGCCCAATCATAACCCCTTGTGAGGCCAAAAAGGAGCACTTACACATTCTCGGTCGCCGAGAGGATTTTACTCTGTCTGAAGGAGCACCACTCGACCAGGACATATGAGATACCACGGGAGCTGACGCAAAGAGGCATCAGCTCCTTGCTGAACATCAGAACGTTCAACGTGTCAAGATACCTAATCGATCTGCGCAATAAGGGGCACATACGAATGTCCATGGGGCGGCCCAGGGGAGGGCGAAAGCGCATGCAGTACTATTTGCTCACGGACAGCGGCTACCAACATGTAATGAAGCTGCTTGAACGCGCTGCGGGCACGAAGGTGAACCTAGTGTTCCCTTCGCGGGAGATGATTTCCAACCTGTACGATGCGTCCTCGCTGGTGCCCGGGAATCCCACCTTGACGGAACTCATCACGGCGACGAGAAACAACAGCGTCGATGTCGCAAGTTTCATGGGGGACCGGGCAAGAAGGGGTGGCAGCATACACAAGGCAAGCCCTGGTATGCCGACGGTCGAGCATTTCTACGGCAGGACCGGCGAGCTGGAGAAAATCAACGAGTGGTATCGGTCTAACGCCGGGAAGATACTCTCGGTGGTAGGCATGGCGGGGATAGGGAAGACAGTGCTTCTCGCGCGAGCTGCCCGGGGCTGGGTCCAGGATCGCAACGTGTTTTGGCACAAGCTCAGGGAGTACGACACCGCTTGGTCTGTCGCGCACGCAACCTCGGCTTTCCTTTCCACGGTCGAAAACAGACTTGTATCGGGGGTTATCACCGAGCGAGATTTGGACCTCGGGCTGCTATCGTATATCCTAGCTGAAGAAACCAAGAACATCGAAATGGTCTTCGTCTTTGACGATTTGCACAACGCTAACGAGGATGCCCTGACGGCGATCAGGGCGATAACCGATATTGCCCTGCAAAATAAAAATATTAAGATAGCCACTGCCAGCCGCAAACACATTA
>DAIRED010000229.1:0-3698 GCA_036795795.1 Thermoplasmatota archaeon
GCGACAGGGAGGCGGCGAGACGATTGGGGTGCAGGTTCGAGATGGCGGACGGGGAGCGCTCCCTCATTAAAATCATTGAAGAATTGCTGGCTTGAATCTCATAGTATCGGCGCGGAGGAAGGCATTAATATCAATTCCCGAATGAGATATACAAAAAGGGAGAGTAGCGAATTGAAAATATCCAACCCATTCGAGAACCCGCCGCTGGGGAGAAGTTGGACGGAGCGAGGGGCAATACAGGTCAGATATGCGCTGGCGCTCGCTGCAGCAGTCTTCTTGCTAAATGCGATAACCTCATTGATTATGGGGCTCACTTTGTCGCCATCTGGCGTCAACGAGATCGATACCCCGGGATTGTGGGTGTTGCTTGCGATGGACATGGTAATGACCTTCATACAGTTGATACTAGCCGGGTTCATGCTCCTATTCTTCCTCCTCGGGCTCCTCGCGTTCTACAACGGAAGGAGGGAGTTCGATGAGAAGCACGAGGCGAATATCAAGAGAGCCCTCTTGGCTGTCGCATTCGCCATCGGCTTAGCCATCATATCATTCTCACTCCAGCCATCGACGTCAACCTCGGAATACGAGTTCAGTGGAAATCATGTCACCTTTTACTGGTCGCCAGAGACGCCTGTGAATGGCGTACAAGCTCTTGCCGCTACGCTGAGCGGGGCGCTATTGCTCGTCGGCGTGGCGGGTCTGTCGTTGGCTTTATACTCATTGATATACGGTATAGCTAGCCCGAAGGACAAGCGTAACTGCAGGAAGGCCGCCGTAGTGGCAATCGCTGCGTGCACCGTGTCTTTGCTCATGTATGCTATCATGAATTCCGGACCTTTTATCGATGAGGGTATAGGTGCCACGGGGTTTCAGTTCGCATCTATTTTGACGCTGATTCCGATGTCGGTGGGGGCACTCCTATTCGTAGCGTCTTACAAAGGGGTTTTGGAGGATGTTAATCATGGAATAATTGTACCTAAATTACCTACGATTGTCACAGCTCCTCCGACGGCGGCGCAGTTCGAGGCGTATGGATTGACCTCTGCAATAAACGTGTCGTCCGTGCTGGCTTCCGCCCATCCATTGGTCGAAGAGATTGTCAGAGTGGAGCAGAGAATACGACTCCCAATGATGGTAATCGTTGGGGGGATTTGCGCCGCAACAATTTTTTTATTAGAAGGGCTTGTTGCAGGACTTATCACTCTTGCAGGATGGTTTGCAATACTCGCCTTAACCTTTTGGGGATTTAGGGAATATCAAACCAAGTATACAACCATTGAGTGGGGGTGGTGGATGCAAGCCACCACATGGCGAGTTCTATATTGGAAGACCTATCTCCGAAACGCTCAAAAACACTCGTACGAAGTCGGGCATTATCAGCCATATGCCGTGAGCGACGCCCTACATATAGTGGACGACGTCGGCAAGTACCTCGAGTTCAAGTTCGTCGGCGTGCTGTTTATGTCGATCATACTCGGATGCATTGCCGCTGTCGAAACCATGTCTACTCAAGAGAGTAGTTATTCAATAGCCATCATTCTTATTTCACTCGGTCTTTTTGCTTCGATAATTACTGCAGATATTGTTATATGGGCAACCATAAACTTCCGCTTCAGAGGCGTCCGTAAACACATGACGCGTTTCAAGTCAGGTGTGGAGAATTTCTGGAGGATGTACGGTTGAGCCAGATGGATAGGCCGGACATCTACGTCCTTTCTCGTTTCTTAGAGGCTCTCTGGACGAAGGGCATGGGGCAGATGCGAAGGCAGGATCTCCAGATGGCTGTAGGTGTAAACTATAACATTTTCAACAAATACCTTGCATTCCTCTTTGCCAAAGGGCTGGCGGTCGAGGATGATGAGGGCGGTGAGCGCATGGTGAAAATCACCGCCAGAGGGGTTGACGCACTAAAGATGCTAGTGGACCTCATGAGCCAGGTGTTCGAAAATAAAAAACTATGACCTCAAGCTCATTCGAGAATTTTCCATCAATCCAAATCCTTTTATCCCCCCCGACTTTCACCATATCCAATGGCATCCCCCAAGGTCTCCATCATCATCCCGACGATGAACGAGGAGAAGGCGGTCGGCGCAGTCATGGACGCGGTCCACGCAGCCCTGAAGCCGACCGGCTGGCCTTACGAAGTTCTCATTGTCGATACCAGTTCCAAGGACCGCACCCGCGAGATAGCCTCGTCGAAAGGTGCCGTCGTCGTCGACGAACCGCGCCGAGGCTACGGACGTGCATACAAGACCGGTTTCGAGATGGCCCAAGGGGAATTCATCGCGACGCTGGATGCTGACTGCACCTACCCCGCAG
This sequence comes from Thermoplasmatota archaeon, assembly GCA_036795795.1. GTDB lineage: Archaea > Thermoplasmatota > Thermoplasmata > SG8-5 > DAIRED01 > DAIRED01. Next base: position 2,320 of record DAIRED010000229.1, read on the forward strand.
AGGACATCCCCAGGTTCGTGGAGATGCTTGAGAAGGACGGCCTCGACTTCATCACCGGCGACCGCCTGAGCACGATGAAGAAAGGCATCATGACGGGCACGCACAAGCTCGGCAACTGGGTGCTTGTAAGAACCTCGAATCTTTTGTTCGGAACGAAGCTGAAGGACTCGCAGAGCGGAATGTGGGTGTTCCGGCGCTCAATCGTCCCGAAGCTGGACATCGTCAGCGACAAGATGGCGATGTCCGAGGAAATCAAAATCGAGGTCAAACTGAAAGGCCTAAAAATGCGCGAGGTCCCAATCGAATACCGCCCGAGGGAGGGCGAGGTCAAGCTGAACACATGGCGCGACGGGACGGGAAACCTGAAGTTCATGTGGCGCAAGAAGTTCGGCAAGGCCAGGGACTGAGCGGAGCTGTCGCTGCGAATTAACCTAACCGGTCGTCAAAGATGGGAGAAATCCGTCCTACTTCGTCGACTTGGTGACGTTCACCTTTTCTATCATCATGTCTGGTACGAACGTGGGCATCCCGCCCATGTCCATCTCCCACCAGAAGACCTGTTTCTGGACCTTGCCGAGGGCGCTCACGCCCTTGAGCATCCGCTCCATGTTGTCGCTTATGCGCACGCCCTTTACCGAGCTGACGATCTCGCCCTTCCTGACCAGCAGTATCGCGTCGCGGGGAATCGTGGAGTAATCGCCTGTGGAGTAGTTCTGGAAACGGGAATACCAGACGTTCGTGACGATTATGCCGTCCCGCATCTCCTCCAGAAGCTCGTCCCGGCTCATGTCGCCCGGCGGAACTACCACGTTGTTGGGGGCGGGTCCAGTGAGGCCCGCGTTGGCCGTGTTCTTAGCCTTGTACTTCTTCGCGGTGGAGGTGTTGTGCAGATATGTGAGGAGCTTGCCGTTCTTGATTATCTCAGTTCTTTGAGTTGGAACGCCTTCATCGTCAGCGCATCCGCTTCCCATCCCCTCCGGCAGCGTCCCATCATCGATTATGGTGATGGCTTTGCTCCCGACGGTTTTCCCTATTTTATCCTTCAGGAACGACATGCCGGCGTCGACCGCGGAGGCCGAGGCGAACTTGGCCGCAAGCATGGGCAGGTCTGCGCCGGCCATGGGCGTGAATAGCACGTTCATCCTGCCGTCAGGGCCGGGCTTTGGCGCGGCAGCCAGCTTGCAGAACGCCGCGGCCTCCTTGCCCGCGCCGACTGGGTCAAGTGCGCGCATTGATGTCGCGCAGCTCACGGCGTGGCCGGAGCCGCCCGCTTTTCCGAACGCACGTATCGAATAGTTCAGAGACGCGCCTTCGTCTTCAAACGATGGTCCTCGGGAGGAAGCCATGGTATGGAGCGTATGATATCTATGCAGGACTCC
>DAIRED010000230.1:0-3698 GCA_036795795.1 Thermoplasmatota archaeon
GGCTCTACCGGGAACCCACTCGGGCACATGATTCGCGGGGGGTTAGGGTGGGAAAGTGGCTCACCTTTAAGAAACTTGGCATCGGCGCCGGCACATGCTGCACGCGAATCGATGCGAGGCATGTTAATAATTAAGCCTATTTTCAAGCCCATTTAAACGTTCCTACACGCCATATATATTACTTTGGTGCATAATTAGGGTGTAAAGTGGGTAAATTTATATAGACTGTACAGGGTAGTCGATTATTAGGTGTTGATTATGTCCGCGTCGAGGCGCAGAGATGTGCTTGCGATACGATTGGTGGCAGCATCGCTTGCCTTGTTTATGGTTGTACCTGTGTTTTCAGCCGGTGCTTCCAACGGCGTCGATTACTCCGTCGACCCAGCCACGGATCCGACCCCCGATTATCCATCTTTCAAGCTCTCGGCTCCAAATGCTGGAGAGTTGCGGCGCGGCGGGGACGTCATGCAAATCAAGTGGTACGCCCCGCGCGCGTTGGGACTTGTGCCCGGCTCCATCGACATTTTCTACACCGTCGACGGTGGCGCCTCCTGGACAATGGTCGGCGAGAACGAGGCGGACGACGGCTCTTTCGCCTGGAAGCTGCCTAACTTGGACTCGCTCAATTGCCTCGTGAAGGTCGTCGGATTTGACAGCGCCGGCAAGCAGCGCTACGCCGTGAGCGGCGAGTTCGCCCTGGATTCCACTTCGCCCAATGTGAGGCTCCAGATGCCCAACGGTGGCGAGAGGTGGGCCGTCGGCTCTGTCGCGACCATCTACTGGGCGGCCAGCGACGACAATGGAATGGCCAGCGATTGCGTGACTATATCCTATTCGGTCAATGGCGGCCTGGGATGGACGACCATTGCCAGCGGCGAGGCGAACGACGGCATTTACACATGGAGCGTCCCGGAAGTCGGCAGCGGCACCTGCCGAGTCAAGGTGGATGTCGCGGATGCAGCCGGGAACAACGTCAGCGACGCGAGCGACTCGTACTTCACATTGGTCGCCCCGAAGAAGCCAGGAGAGGACACCTGGCAGTCTCCGAACGGCCTGGATGAGGGGGGCGCTGGCCCGTCGTCCGCGTCCATCGACTACATAGTCGTCTCCCCCGACCCGTCGACCGTCGTCGTGGGCGAGCAGCAGCAGTTCGTCGCGACCGCCTACGACGCGAACGGAACCGTCATCCCCGATATTGAGTTCCTCTGGACGACAGACGTGGGAGTCATCAACTTCGCGGGAATCCTGACGGTCCAGACGTGGCCGGGAACGGGGAGCGTCCACGCATCGGTCGATGCGGTGAGCGGGCAGGCGGACGTGACCATTGTCCCGGCGGGAGTGCACCACATCATCGTCAACCCCTCATCCGCAAACGTATCTGTCGGCGGTTCGCAGGCGTTCAGCGCCGTCGCGTACGACGTTTACAGCAACACCATCTCGGGTGCGACGTTCGGTTGGACGGCCAACGTTGGCTCGGTGGATGCATCGGGGCTCTTCACGGCCCAGACCGTGCCGGGGACCGGAACCGTCTCGGCGTCCGTCGGACCCGTGACGGGAAATTCCATCGTGAACGTCCAGTCGGGACCCGTGCACCACATCGTCGTCTCGCCGGATCCGGCAGGGCTCACCGTTGGGGAGACGAAACAATTCGCGGCGGTTGCGTATGATTCCTACGGCAACGCGAAATCCGGCGTGACATTCACGTGGACGACCGACGTCGGTTCAATCACCTCCGCAGGTCTCCTCACGGCGATGACCGTGCCTGGCTCTGGCTCGGTCACGGCAACGGCGGGCTTGATATCGGGTTCCTCCTCGGTCACCGTCAATGTCGGTCGTGTGCACAGCATCCAGGTCTCGCCGCCGTCGGTATCCGTCCCTGTGGGCGGAACCCAGCCATTCGCGGCCACGGCATTCGACAAGTACAATAACCAGATAGCTGGCGTCGTCTTCGCGTGGAGCACCGACGTTGGTTCTGTGTCGCAGTCTGGTGAATTCACGGCGCAGACCGTCCCCGGGACAGGATTCGTCCAGGCAACCAACAGCTCGGTCGTGGGTGCTGCATCCGTGAGCGTCCTGCTCGGACCGCTGGACCACATCTCGGTCGCTCCTAACCCGGCGACCGTGGCCGTGGGCCAGTCAGTTCAATTTGCGGCCACGGCGTACGACTCGTACGGCAATGCCATCCCTGGCGTCGCGTTCTCGTGGTGGACCGACATCGGAATGATAAGCCAGTCAGGATTGCTCACGGCCCAGATTGCCCCCGGCGTAGGCACGGTCGTCGCGACCAACGGGAGCGTCTCCGGCGCGGCGCCGGTGACCGTCTCGGTGGGCGAAGTGGCATCGGTCACCATTGACCCGACGAGCGCCACCGTTGTCGTTGGCCAGACCAGGCAGTTCTCGGCCACGGCTTATGACGCGTACGGGAACGCCGTCCCGGACGCCATCATCTTCTGGAACAGCAACGTGGGCGTCGTCAACTCCACAGGTTACTTCACGGCCCGAACGACTCCAGGCGTGGGAACCGTGTCGGCATCGTCCGGCTCGGCCGTGGCCTTTTCCAGCGTCACGGTTCTCATCGGAAACATCCACCACATCGCTGTCTCGCCGAATCCGGTGACCGTCGTCGTGGGCACGTCCAGGGCATTCTCGGCCATCGCCTACGATGCCTACAACAACACGATAATCGGAGCAACCTTCGCGTGGACCACCAACGTCGGCTCCGTCGACCAGTACGGCGCGTTCGCGGCGCAGACCTTGCCTGGCGTGGGCTGGGTTCGCGCAACAAACGCCTCGGTCGTCGGCACGTCCACCGTGACCGTGGTGCCTGACGTCATCGACCACATCACCGTCACTCCGAATCCCGCGACGGTCGTCGTGGCATCGTTCCGCCAGTTCAGCGCCGTTGCCTACGACAGGTTCGGAAACGCCCTCGCCGGTACGCCATTCACTTGGGCGACCGGAGTGGGAACGGTCGATGCGACCGGGGGATTCACGGCACAGACGCTCGTCTCCACCGGTTTCGTCACAGCCTCCAGCGCCGGGGTAACGGGTTCGGCGGCGGTCGCGCTCGTGCCGGGGCCGCTGCACTTAATAACCATCTCCCCCGACCCGGCGAGCGTCGCGGTCGGCTCCGACCAGCCGTTCACCGCAACCGGACGAGACATCTACGGGAACACGATATCCGGAATCGGGTTCATATGGTCCACCGACGTCGGAACAGTGTCCGCTGGCGGGTTGTTCACCGCTCAGATTGTTCCCGCGGACGGCTTCGTCCAGGCCCTTAATGGGTCGGTCTCCGCGACGGCTGTCGTGCACGTCGTCATCGGGGCGGTCGACCACATCGTCGTCACCCCCGGGAGCGTGGCGCTCCAGGTCGGTCAGACGCAGCAGTTCTCAGCGGTCGCATTTGATGCATTCGACAACGTGATTGCGGGCGCTGCGTTCGCCTGGACAACCGACCTCGGCGTCGTCAACTCGACGGGATTCTTCACCGCCCAGACGCTGGCGCGAGTAAGCACCGTGAACGCCACCTTCGGCTCTGTCACGGGGTACGCGGTTGTCGAAGTGTTGGCAGGCGACCTGTATACCATATCAGTTAGCCCTTCGCCTGTTTCGGTCGTTGTCAGTTTCTCGCAGGCATTCTCCGCGCAAGCGTACGACGCGTACGGAAATCCGAAATCGAACGTGACGTTCATCTG
>DAIRED010000231.1:0-3600 GCA_036795795.1 Thermoplasmatota archaeon
GGCGTCATCAGCACGTTTGCCGGGGGCGGTTGGGTGCCTGGCGATGGCGTCGGCCTTTCTGGCTCGTTTGTCGTGCATCCGGGATATCATTTCCGGCGCGTCGCTCGTTATCCCCTTCTCGTCGTGCTCGTAGCTGTTCCATTTTATCAATTCAGCCGACGGGGGGAACAGCAGCGGCGAGACGCCGTCGGGGGCGTCCAGGTATCGCTTGTACTCGCCCTTGCCGTGCGCCTGGCCGCCCGCCCAGGCCGCACCGTCGATGTCGATATTGACGTTCATCCTGCTCTCCGCGAGATGCTTCTCGGACAGCAGTATCGCGGGAATCTGGAACTTCCACGCAATGTCCAGCAGCTCGGCCGTCAGATGGAAGGCCTCCGACGCGCTCGATGGGGACGCGACGACCTTGGGAAAGTCCCCGTGGCCCTGCCCCAGCGCGAAATTAAGGTCCCCCTGTGCCGTGTATGTCGGGACGCCTGTCGACGGCCCGGGTCTTGAAGAAAGCACCAGCAGGAGCGGCGTTTCGGTCATCCCCGCCAAGGATATGGCTTCTTCCATCAGGGCAAAGCCGCCGCCGCTGGAGCCGACCATCGCCCGCGCGCCGACCGCCGCCGCGCCGATGGCCATGTTCGCCACCGCTATCTCGTTCTCGGGGTGAACCACGGCGATTCCGAGCTCCTCGGAATGGGATGCCAGGTAATGCAAAATCGAACTGGCCGGAGTCATCGGATATGCTATGTAGATGTCCAATCCGCCCGTCGCTGCGCCGAGCGCGATGGCCTCGTTGCCGTAGAGCATCGGGCGGACTTTGCCTCCTTTTTCGAGCTTGAATTTTCCACCTACCGCGGGCTGGGCCAGGTCAAAGACGGCGCCGCCGTAGGCGAGGTTGTTTTCCAGGTCGCGAGAGTATTCTTCTCTGACGAACTTCAACGTGGAATCGCGGCTCTCGCCAATGGCGGCCGCGAGGCAGACGACGGCGCCGAGGCCCACGCGCAGCGCGGGGTCTGGGAACTTCCTGGCCTCCGCGGTCAGGGGGAGGGAAAGGCCGCTGCTCCCGCCTTCCTTGACGTCGGCATTGTTCACGACGATGCCCCCTTCCGCCAGATGACCGGCGTGTACCCCCTGGCTTCGCGCGTCGAGGTTCACGACGAGGTCGGCCGCGAGGTAGTGGCTCGTGAGCTCCCGCGCGGACGCGCTCACGGCGGCGAAGTTGTGGCCGCCCTTGATGAGGCTCTGGTAGTCGTCGTACTGGAAAACGTCGAGACCCCTGGACGCGAGCAGCTTGGCCGCCGCGTTCCCGGCCTTCTTTACGCCTTCGCCGGCCTTGCCCCCGACGATGAATGTGAACACGTCGCCCGGCATTATGTTCCCCGCCTGAAATAACGCTGCGCGCCTAATAATGGTTGCGCATGAAACCGCCCGCGACAAAGGCCGCACCAATCTCCATTTATAAGATGAGCGGGATTTGGATGCGTGACGGGAAAACGCCTCCTGAGCAAGCGCAACTGCCACGTTGCCTTCGCCATCTTCTTCGTTGCGCTTGCCGTCGGCGTCGCCCTCGTCCCCTACGAGCCGATGGAGTGGGACCTAGCCGACGCCACCGCGAACTACGTCTGGACCGGTTACTATGCCGAGGGCAGGACGCACGTTTCGTACGACGAATGGAACTCGGACTGGGACGGTCTGAGGACGCAGGTCGTCGTGGTCGAGCACGACGGCGAGTATGTGGTCGTCAACGAGAAGGGCCCGGGCCTCGCGGCGATGCTGGTACCGTTCAGGCTCGCGGGCGCCGAGTTCCTCTTCGGGCCGCTGATGCTGGCCTTCGCCGCGATTGGAACGTACCTGCTCGGTCGGCGCGTCGGCGGCTGGAAGGTCGGGCTCGCGGCAGCGGCGATGGTAGCGGCGAACGTGATCGTCCTCGTGATGTGCCACAGGTACTACTGGACCGACGCGGCAACGATGCATCTGCTCGTCCTGGGATTCGCCTTATTCGTGGAATCGTTCTACATCCTGAACGGCAGGACGCTGGACCCGCGCGAGGAGGGCGCCGTGCTCTCAAGGCGCGACTGGCTCGTCGCCACCGCCCTGGGAATCCTCGCTGGGCTCTCGTTCGGGGCGGCTGTCTCGACGAGGTATGCTGCGGCGCTGACGATTCTGGCGCTCCTCTGCTTCCTCATCGCATTCTACGGAATCAAGCTATGGCCATACCTCAGGAAGGGCGAAGTCAAGGGCACGGTAGGAAAATCTAGGGGCTTTATCGCGGCGCTCGTCTTCCTTCTGGGCCTGGCGGTCGTGCTCGTCCCCCTGTGCCAGTACAACTCCGAGTACTTCGGCGGGCCGTTCAGGTCCGGATACGACGCGACGCTCATTTTCAAGTTCGACCCGGCTGTGGGAATAGACCCGCGCAACACGAGCACGACATGGTCCGCGGACATCGACGAGATGGCTTCGACCGCTGCGTCTAACTTCTTCCTCCTGCTGCCCACCCTCTGCTCCAAAATGCCCGCTCTCCTCCTCGCTCCTTTCGGCATCTGGATGCTCCGCCGCAAAACCGCCCTCGCGTTGCTTTTGCCGTGGATCGCCGTCGGCCTTGCGACGTACCTCAGCCTCAGCTGGGTGGACATGTACGCGCGCCTGTCCCCCGATGTCGTGTGGGAGCCCCGCTACTTCATGGCCGTACTTCCGGCCATCGCAATCCTTGGCGCAGTCCCACTGGCAAGGCTGAGCGAAAGGGGTTTTAAGTTCCACGTCGAGCGCGACGAGGCCGTCGCGGTCGGCGGCAAGGCCTTCGCAATCGCAATCGTAGGCATCATCGCCCTTTGGGGGATGGCGCCAGCGTTCGGCCACTTCGCACAAATCGGCGACGATTATCAGACGCCCGGCGGAGGCCCCGGCGGGCCCGATGGCGGGGCGGTACTGAACGTCACAACAGACCAACTGCTGCAGAATCCAAACGAATACGAAGGAAAGTCGGTCCATCTGGCTCGCGCGACCGTCGTTTCTGCGGGTTTCAACTCTGTCCACGTGAGGAGCGACGGCTCCGCATCGAACGGCAGCGTCCCGGTCCGGTTCGAGATGTGGCCCCCCGGCGCCATCCCGATGCTGCGGGCAGGCGACGTTGTCGAGGTCGAGGGGATGTTCCTGCGCACACCCGACGGGCATGCGTTAGGGGTAAAGTTCGGTACGAGAAACTACGTGCGGATAGTTGACCAGGCGCCGTGAGCGAAGATGTCTGGAAGGTGCAAATCTTTATTAACCCCCCCGCTTTAGGCGTAGCTCCCCAATGTCGGAGGAGTCAGCATGATACCTACGAAGACCAACCCGAACCTAACGCGTCTCATCGGCGAGTTGCAGTCCGCATCTCGCGCCGAGGACGCCCAGATCTGGCGAGACATTGCGGCGCGGCTTGAGAAACCGTTGAGCCTTTGGGCCGAGGTCAACCTCGGCGAGATAGCGCGCTTCGCGAAGCCCAAGGAGACGATAATCGTCCCTGGCAAGCTTCTCGGAGGCGGCGATATCGACAAGGCGCTCGTCGTCGCGTCGTTCAAATGCTCCGCATCAGCGCGGAGGAAGCTCGAGGCCGCGGGCGGCCGGGCGATAACC
>DAIRED010000232.1:0-3597 GCA_036795795.1 Thermoplasmatota archaeon
GGTCAAGGTCACGCAGCTGCCCGCCAGCGGAGGTCTGCGCCTCCGTGCCTACTTCGACAACCCCATTGCCCACAGCGCAAGTGACGGCAACGAGGTCTTCACGTTCTTCGACAGCTTCGACAACACGGCCCTGGACACGACGAAATGGGACGAGGTCAACACGGGTTCTGGGACGACAACCGTCGGCACCAGCCAGGTCACCATCGCCTCCGGAGGGGACTGGTGGCTTAACTCCGACGATGCGAGGTACCTAGTCACCAAGAGGGGTTCGAGCTTCCCGACCAACTACGTGACGGAATGCAACGTCATCCAGGTCGGCGCAGATGCGTACAACAGATTCTTCGGATTGAGGTCCGGCTCGGCGGCTAATGCTATGCAGTTCGTGCTGCTCCGGGACGCCGATGGCTCCCACATCACCAACGTCTTCAGAGACACGGTCGGCGGAGCCGCCAACTGGTACGGCGAGAACACCGGGGTCGTGAACCCTGGTAACAATCAGATAGCCAAGTTCGTCCGTGTTGGCAACCAGGTCACCTCTTCGTACGGCGGCACAAATGCCAACACAAGAACCATCGGCAACTGGGGGCTTTCATACGTCGCGCTGACGGACACGCACACCACGGGCAACCCGTCCATATTCGACTGGGTGTTCGTTCGCCAGTATGCGGCCACAGACCCAACGCACGTCGTGTCGGCCGCCCCGATATTCCGGCCGGCACCAGGGACAGACACCGGCGATGACATCGTTGAAGTTTTGACCGTCGAGCTGCCGGGGTCTTCGGACCACCTTCGCGAGCCTCCGATGGAGAGCAGCGACCTGTTCAACAACATGGCCTGGATGACCGTCCTCGTCACGGTAGGTGGTGTAACGGTGCTTCTAATCGGCGGCCGGATGAGGAGGAGGGATTGAAATGAGAGCCCAAATCATCACAGTTGCTTTGCTGGTCGCGATGCTATCAGCGTCTTTCGCCGCGCTCGCCGCCCCGTCGTACGACAATTCCGTCAACGGCACGGTAACCGAGTGGCGCGAGATGTTCAGCGACGACTTCAGCCAGGACAGCGGCAGGTGGACGTACGGCGGAACGTTCGCCGACCCGGCGATACGAACCCAGGGGCACGCACGGCTGACTCCGGCGACTGGAACACGCGTCGGGTACATGTGGTTCGACACGGAGATAACCTGGGACTTCCAGGTTGAGTTCGACTACCTCATCGGCGGCGGGAGCGGCGCCGACGGCATGGTATTCATGTTCTACAAGGACCGGGCGTACACGCCTGGCGCCGGAGGATACATGGGATTCGTAGGCACGCCGGGCACCGTTCAAGGCTACGGCGCCGAATTCGACACGTGGAACAACGGCTGGGGCAACGAGCCTGGCTCGAACTACCTCGGGATAATCGAGGATGTGCCTTCCAACCACCTGGCCACGAGCTACGTCTCCAACATACGGGATAACGCCTGGCACCACATCAAGGTCGTGGTCGAGGGCCTGGTAATCTCCGTCTACTACGACAACATGGTGACTGCCAGAATCACCTGGACAGCCCCGGCGGCAATCGACAGGTCGTTCGGCGGCTTCGGCTTCGCGGCAGGAACTGGCGGTTCCACGGACAACCACCTCATAGACAACGTCGTCATCCAGAAGCAGGTCACGTACATCGTGCAGGACGGGCAGGTCGTCGCCGAGGTCGAATACGTCCAAGGCCCCGAGGTTTCGATTGAGGAACCGCAGGCTAGGGAGAGCGAAACATGGACCATGATGGCCGGCAACACCGCACTCCTCGCAATAACAATCCTCGTCGTTGTGCTGGTCGCACATTGGATTCGGAGGAAGAAGGAGTAGGTGGTAACATGCGGACTACTTCGGCTGCAATCGTGCTTGCCCTTACGTTCATCTTGACGGCGTCGGTCGGACCAGCGCTTGCGTCAGATGATGCAGGAGAACCTTCAAACCTACCCACTCCGGACGGCCCCAATTGGATAGACCCCGCCTGGAACAACGTGGCCATATGCACGCTGGATAACACTGCAAACCCAACCACCCTCACAAACTACCAGGTCAAGGTTGTGCTTCCCTACCTTCCCGGCATGCAAATTGATTTTGCGGATTTGAGATTCACGACAAATGACCAGACGACAGAAATACCGTTTTGGCTCGAATCCTTCACGCCGGGGATCATGGCGACCTTCTGGGTGAAGGTCCCGTCATTGCCGGGAAGCAGTTACACCACCATTTGGGCGTTCTACGACAATCCGTCGGCGACGAGTGCCAGCAATGGCTACGCGGTCTTCGATTACTTCGAGGACTTCACCGACATATCGGACTGGACCACCTACGGTGGAGGTGCGTATGTATGGACCCCCAATGCGGGAGAGATGCAGCTCTACAATCCCGGCTTGACCAGGGCTTGGACAGTGCCGACGACTCCGGTCAACCTTGGCAACTTCGTCCTGGAAATGAGATACGCCATCATGAATAACAACGGCGAGGAGGGCGGACCTCTCCTAAGGATACCGGGTAGTGCTGGCAACGGCGAAATAGATGGTTACCAGCCCGCGCTGAGAGGGCGCGCAGCCAACGACATGCCCGTGTGGCGGATGACCAACATGAACACTGGAGCCGGCGGTCTAACCGATTTGGGCTCGGTCGCAACCGGTTGGTCCGTCACGAATGCCTGGTACCGCGGCGTTGTGAAGGCAAATGGCAATGCGATGCAATGGTATCCGGATATGTACTCGCACACAGGCACAAGCAGATCCTGGAACGACGCCACATATCCAAGCGGGAACATAGGATTGTGGGTTTATTCGTACAGCGACCTGCGGACGGATTGGATGTTCGCCAGGCAGTACACCAACCCGGAGCCAGTCATGAACCGGTATCCCGAGGCAAAAGACAATTTAGTTACGGTGGACGAAGACTCGTCGTATAATGCCATCTACCCGCTGAGTAACGACAACGACCCGGATGGAAATCCGATAGCCGTCTACGATTTCTCGACGGCCCAGCACGGTTTCATCGAATGGATCAATGGTGGCGAGCTGAGGTACACCCCGGATGCCGACTACTACGGAAGTGATGAGGTCCGGTATTGGATAGCTGACACGTGGGGAAACTGGAACACCGCGATGATTTGGATAACCGTCGACAACGTCCAGGATGCGCCCGTGGCTGAGGACGATTCCTACACAGTGAGATACAACTCCGAAAACAATGTGCTCCCGGTGCTGGAGAATGATTACGACATGGACGACGACGTCCTCACGATATTCTTCCTCTACCCGCCGATGCACGGCACCGCGACAATCACAGACGGTGGCACCACAATCACATACATCCCCTCTCAGGATTACGGCGGACCAGACACATTCACGTACGCAATCAACGACGGCAACGGTGGAATAGATACCGCCGTGGTGGACATAGACGTCACCGGAAAGCCCGTCCCGATTTCGGGCTCGCACACCGTCTACGAGGAGGAGCAGCCCCCGCTCGCTGACGGGCCGTCCGAGTCGGATGCGACGACCAACGTCATAGTTGTTGACGTCATCCTGCTCGCGGTTATGTTCGTCCTGCTAGTTGCGGTGTTCAGAAA
>DAIRED010000233.1:0-3556 GCA_036795795.1 Thermoplasmatota archaeon
GAATACAATCTCAAGGTCAAGCGCTGCGCCGATGTGATGGCCGAGATAGAGTCGATTTCTGGAATTCCACCGGAGCGCCTCGAAGCCATCAGGGTCGTGGCGAAGCACCCGGACCGAATCGCCGAGCTCGAGAAGGAGCTGGCGGACTGGAAGACCGGACCCAAGCTCAAGGAGCTCAAGGCGGAGTTCATGAGCCTCAACATCAAGGGCTTCGAGGACGCCGCGCGGACCATACAGGCCAAGTTCGCGGACCCGTCCAGGCTCGACGAGATAGAGAAGGACATCAAGGACCTGAAGCACCGCATCAAGGAGAAGTTCTTCGAGCAGGAGTTCGCGGTGCACCTGGAGCCTTCCCCGGCCACGGCATCGCACTCCCAGGCCGAGACCATCTTCATCGTGCACAAGGACGGCACCCTCCTCTCGGTCAAGAGCAAGCAGCAGAAGGGGCAGGTTGACAAGAAGGCTCTCAGCCACATGGTCCAGGAGATACGCGACCGGATGGCGAAGGGCGCCCGCGACTGCTTCGACATCGAGGGCTCGAAGGTCGTCATGGAGAATGGCCAGCACGTCTGCGTCGCCGTCGGCTTCAAGGGCGAGGAGCTCCCGATAATGCGCAAGGTCATCGACAAGGTCGTCCAGATAATGGAGCGCAAGAACGCCGACGTCTTCTCGAGCTGGAACGGCGACCGCGCCAGGATAGTCGACATGGAGCGCTACCCGACGGCTCTGTTCCAGGCATTGGATCAGATGGAGAAGAGATAGGCCTGGCTCTGCAGGGCAAAACCTGAACGGATTGCAGTTTCACAACGGTAGTCGCCTTTTATTCTGATATGACCGGGGTCGCCACGAACTTTCCGTCGCGGTACATGAGCCTCTGCCAGCCGTGGGTGTGCTTCGTGCGGCGCATCTTCAGGCAGCGCAGCCTGAGCTGCATGTCGGTCTCGCCGACCTCGTGGAGCTTGAGGTGCAATATCCCGTCTGCCAGGTAGTCCTCGTCGTGGTTCACCAGCGAATCGGTTCCGTGCGGGACCTCGCTGATGAGGAAGATGTTCGCCTTGAGCTCCTTCAGGAAGCGCATGAACTGGAACAGCTCCACCCTCGGGTGCTTGAGGCTCGCCAGCGCGTAGAGCGCGGCGAGGGAGTCGATGACTACGATGTCGAATTCGTTGCCCTTGATTCTCTGCTCGATGTACTTCGAAAGTATCTCGAGCCAGTTCTTGCCGTACTCCTCGTCCCGGTGCTCCATCCGTATCTTGCCCACGTCGACGAGGAAGACATCCAGGTCGTCCAGGTCGCCCATGCCGAGGTCCTCCATCGCCCCGCGGAGGTTGTCGTAGCCCTCCTCCAGGGAGATGTACAGCCCCTTCTTTCCGGCCTCCTTGGCATTGTTGTAGATGATGCTGAACGCGAGCGAGGTCTTCATGGTGCCAGGAGTTCCGCAGATGAGGACGACGTGCCCGTCCGGTATCCCGCCGTCTATGGTGTCGTCGAACCCCTCGATGTACGTCTTGATGCGCTCCATTGCACTCCCAGGACGCAAATCCCTGTGCCAGTATAAATACTATTCCCGCAACCCCTTTTCTCGCTTCGCTGCGCTGGCGAGCCCTCGGAGAAAAGGCGTATGGTATCCCAAAAGACTCGGGCTCGTCGAAGGTGGCGAAGCCACCGAGACACAGACCAAGACATATTGTATGGCAGGTCTAGTGCCTGCTCGCTCAGCCGTCTTTGCCCAAAGAAAGCGTTGCGTTCAGCCTCCCGAGGGAGGTTCGGTCGAGCCGAGCTGGTGAGGTCCGAGTTTCTTTCCACCCAGAGCTTTCTTTGCGAGGACCGAGCCAGAGAGGCGAGACCCAAAGAAAGGGCTGCGGGAAAGTTATTTCTCCCCCGCGCGCATCCTCGTCCCGATGGACCCGTTGACGGCGGCGCTGCTCGGAATATGGCTCTTCCTGCCAGCGATGGCTCCGAACTCCGGGGCTGTGCTGGTCGGCGGCGGGACGCCGATGGACTTCGGGCGGAAGCTCAAGGACGGCAGGCGCCTCTTCGGGGACGGCAAGACCTGGCGCGGCTTCTTCGGGGGAATCGCCTGCGGCGTCGGCCTGGGGCTCGTCCAGATGGCAATCGCCTGGGCGTTCGGCTCCGGCGATTACTGGGGCTTCTCGCCGTTCCCGGAAGTCCTGCTGGTCTTCCTGGCGCTGTCCGTCGGGGCGATGCTCGGCGACCTCCTGGGGAGCTTCGTCAAGCGGCGAATCGGAGGGGAGCGCGGGGCGAGCTACCCGGCGCTGGACATATCGGTCTTCATCGCGATGGCGATACTCTTTGTGGCTCTGTTCCAGTCGGGGTGGTTCTCGGAGCACTACCTAGACGGCTGGGGATGGCTCGGGCTGGTCGCGATACTGGTCGTGACGCCGTTGCTGCACAGGGCGGTCAATATCATCGGTTTCAAGATGGGCAAGAAGAAGGTGCCGTGGTGATCGGATGAGCGAACTGGCAGGTATGCTGTTGGAGCTGGGCGCGGTGAAGTTCGGCGACTTCACGCTCGCCTCGGGGCGGAAGAGCAAGTATTACGTGGACATCAAGAAGGCGAGCACGAACACGAGGTTCCTCAAGGTGCTGGCGAAGGAGATGGCCTCGCACGTCGGGGGCGCGGACCGCCTCGCGGGAATCGAGCTGGGCGCGATACCGATACTGGTCGCGCTCGCGGTGGAGGCCGACAAGCCGTTCGTGATGGTCCGCAAGGAGAAGAAGGACCACGGAACCTCCAAGATGCTGGAGGGCGATTTGGTGGCCGGCGAGAACGTGTGTTTCGTCGAGGACGTCACCACGACCGCCGGGACGCTGATGAAAGGCATCGAGGTCGTGCGCCAGGCCGGCGGGAAGATCTCGAAGGTGCTTGTGATAGTCGACAGGGAGGAGGGCGCCCGCGAGAACCTCGCGGCGATGGGCGTCGAGCTCGTGCCGATGGTGCGCGTGTCGGAACTGCTGGACAAGTCGAAGGTATGATTAGGGCACGAATCGCGCCAGAAATGTAAAACCTATTTTTCCCAATATATTTATAGTTCGTTTCCGCTATTCGTCCACATGAGCGGAAGGGGATTTAGGAAGTGGGTCGCGCTTTTCGTCGTCTCGGCGTTTTTCGCCGTGAGTTTCGGCCCGTTCATCGGACATACATCCGATTCTGACCGGGCGCCCGGCGTCCTGGATGCGCGCATCCCGTTCGCGCGCCTTGGAGCTGGCGATGTCCGCTCGGAGATTCCCGCGCAGCCGTTTGCCGACGTTCCGACGAGCGCCGACTATGCCGACATATCGGTCGTCGGCGGCTGGAACCTGATATCCCTCCCCCTCATCACACTGAGCACGTTGCCTGACGCACTCGCGGACCGCGGCGGCGACACGACGTGGAACCGGGCGATGTGGTACGACCCCCTCGACTCGCAGGACCCCTGGAAACAATACAACAGCGGGTGGCTGGCGCCGTTGAACCAACTGACCAGCGTCAGCGTCAAGATGGGGCTCTGGGTGAACATCACCGACGCCGGCTCCGACGGCATACTATCCATCA
>DAIRED010000234.1:0-3550 GCA_036795795.1 Thermoplasmatota archaeon
CTTCACCCCCCGTACTTCAAATACAGTATCTCTGGGACCAATCCAGCCTTCGAGGCCATCTTTATCGGCCAGCGCATCGCGCGTATCAGCGGCTGGTACGTCGGGTAGTCGCGGAACGACTTGACCGGCGCCTTAATTATCGCCGAGAAATCGTCCTCGGAGATGTCGAGCTTCTTCAGCATGTACCTGACGTCCTCGTCGGAGTACGGGTACTCCTCCGATTTCAGCGCCGCCAGCGCCTCCGCCCGGTCCATGTGCCCGGAGCGCACCCACGCGGAGAACTCGGTCTTGCGCTTGTCGATGCCGAACTTCTTCGGGAGCATGTAAGACTGGAAGAAACGGGTGTAGTTGGACTCGTGATGGTGTCCGCCGTAATCGACCCAGTCGAGCTCCTTCTTCAATATCTCCTTCACCTCGCGCTTGTTGTACTCGACGTACTCGAGCAGGCGCACTTCCTTTATGCGCTTGACGAATATCTTGTAGAGGAGCTGGGACAGGGACAGCACGGGAAAGCTCTTTATCTTGCCAGTGCCGTAGCGGGAGTGCACGCTGCGGATGTACCTGCCGTCCATGTAGGTCCAACCGATGGGCGAAGTGCCCTCCGCCCTGAACGAATGCCCCTGGAGGACGAATTTTATGCCTTTCTTGGAGGCCACGTCAAAGAGCACCGAATAGATGGCATAGTCCGTCGGGACCTCGGCGTCCGGCACGCTCGCCCGGAGGAAAGATTTCTGCAGGCCCTTGAACTCGTTCCAGTCCGCAACGACGGTGTACAGATCTATGCCTAGCTTGTCGATTGCCTTCTTGATGTTGCCCACGGCTATCTCGGAGTTCCAGCCATTGTCGAAATGGACCGCCAGAGGCCGCAGGCCGTACTTCTTTGCCAGCAAAAGCATGTACGTGCTGTCCGTTCCGCCAGACACGCCGATGATGCAATCGTACTGCCGACCCTTCCCCTTGGCCCTGATGCGCTCCAGGACCTTGTCGAGGTTCGCCTTGCCCTCCGGGCCGAGAGGGTACTTCTTCTCCTGGATGTCGTGGATTTTGCAGTATTGGCACACGCCGTCGGAGTCGAATCTTATCTCGGGCACTGTGGTGTCGAGCAGGCAGCGCGAGCAGACGGTCAATTCAACAATCCCCCTGCGCCGGGTGCCCCATGTCGAAGAGTGCCCTCACGCCGCCGCCTCCGTGACGAACTGCGCCCCGACGACCGATGCGACCTTCATCGCTCGGATTACGCAGGCGCTAATATATATAAGTTGCTGGAAAGGGACGGCGTGATGAACGCGGCGCAAGTTTAATAAGCGACCAAACGCTAATATAACGCAGGGTCGATTCGATTGAAAGCCTACAATTACAAGGTATTGCTGGAACCGGACGTTACTGGCGGTTACGTCGTCGTGTGCCCTTCGCTTCCGGGCTGCTATAGCCAGGGAGACACCGTCGAGGAGGCGCTGGAAAACATCAAGGAAGCCATCCTCCTCTGCATAGACGAGATGGTCGCGGAAGGCGAGGACATCCCGGATCCGTCGCATTCCCTTGTGGGCACCGTCATGGTGACGGTATGACAAGGTTGCCGCGAATCTCCGGTAAGGAACTTGTGAAGATTCTGAGCAAGACTGGGTACGTAGTCGTCAGGCAGCGCGGGAGCCATGTGCGAATGAAGGACACGTCGGCCGCAGCCCGGCAGATGGTGACCGTCCCGATGCACGATACCCTGAAGCCAGGACTGTTGCTGCACATTATAAAAGATGCGGGGTTGACAGTCGATGATATATTACGGCTCCAGAAGTGATTGCGGGAGATGCTGAATGAAGGCTAAAAAGTTCGACTCGGTGAAAATGATGCGCGACAGCCTCAGCAAGCGCTATTTTGCGGATCCAAGCGCCGAGGAAAAGGACCTGAAGCGAATAAGGGCGAAGTACAATATGTCCGCGAAGTGATTTTAACCTCGTTTCTGCCCCGTGTGTATCAGAATCTCGTTGCAGCGCTTGCGCAGCGCCGGCGACACGACGCTCGCCTTGACGAACTGCGGCCTCGCCCCGACCTTCATCGTTACTGCGCGCCAATATATATAAGTTGCTGGCGGGCGGATGTTTGCGGATATCGCTCAGCATATTGCGCATTTTATTGCTTTTTTGCTCAGCATATTGCGCAATTATTTATACCGGGACCGCCTTTCCGCACCCATGACCTCCAGGGACGTGCTCGCGGACGTGGTCGAGGGCTGGGCGGCGGACATTGCGAAGGAGAGGATAGTCGCGAGGCCGGTCATGGACGACGTGGACGCCTCGTTCGATGCCGAGGAGGTCACGGTTGTCAAGGGTGTGCGCAGGGCGGGGAAGACCTTCGTCCTGTACGAGGTCCATCGAAGGCGCGGCGGCCTCTACGTCAACTTCGAGGACGAGCGCCTGGCCGATTTCGGGCTGGAGGACTTCGACAAGCTCCTGGACATGCGGCCGAAGGCCCTCTACCTCGACGAGGTGCAGCGGGTCGAGGGCTGGGAGAGGTTCGCGCACAGGGCGCATCGGAAGGTGAAGATTTACGTCACGGGCTCCAACTCCCGGCTGCTCTCTTCGGATTACGCGAAGGCCCTCGTCGGGAGGACCAAGAGCCACACGGTCCGGCCTCTGGGGTACGGCGAGTTCCTCGCGTTCAAAGGCGCGGAGGTCGGGCGCCCGTCGCTGGAGGAGTACATGAGGACAGGCGGGTTCCCGAGGATCGTCCTGACGGGGGACGTCTCTCTCGCGGCCGAGTATCTCGACCGCATCCTGTACCGGGACATCCTGGGCTCGGCTGACGTGAGGCATCCGGAGGCATTGAAGACCCTGGCCACGTACCTCCTCTCCAACGTCGGCAAGGAGTTCTCGTTCCGGTCCCTCAGGGACCTGACCGGCATCAAGTCGGAGAACACCGTAAAGGACTACGTCGGGCACCTCAGGGGCGCGTACCTCGTCGAGGTGCTGAACAGGTTCGACCCGTCCCTGAAGGTGCAGGAATCCTACGGTAAGAAGGCGTACGCGACCGACCCGAGCTTCGCGAGGCTCGGGCTGCGCAGGGGCCGCGACGACGGGCGGATCCTCGAGAACGTTGTCTTCCTGCATCTGGCGGCGAAGTCTCCGAGCATGTTCTACGCGAAGGACGCGAAGGAGGCTGACTTCCTCCTCTGCGACGGGCTCAGGCCTTTGAGGGTTGTCAATGTGACCCTCGAGGCGGAGGAAGGGGACACTCTGCGCAGGGAAATCGAATCCCTCGGCCACTTCATGAGAAAGTACGGCGTGCCAGGCGAGCTGGTCTCGATGTATCCAAGCAAGGTTCCGGAAGGCGTGGAAGCGCGGCTCGCCCACAGGTACCTCGCCGGCCTCGACAATTGAGGCTCGCATATCCGCTGTAATCGGGGGAAGGGATGTCCAGACCGCGGAAGAACACCTCGGACATGTTGAAGTCGTAGTGCTGCCCCGTGTGCACGAGAACCTCGTTGCACCGCCGACGTATCGCCGGCGACACGACGCTCGCCTTGACGAACTGCGGCCTCGCCCCGACCTTCATC
>DAIRED010000235.1:0-3524 GCA_036795795.1 Thermoplasmatota archaeon
ATCTATCAAAATTGGAGGGAGGGTCTCCCCTTCTATCAACTTCTATCACGGGCACAGAAAAAGCCCCGGAGTGGGTGCTTGAAGGCAACAAGCGCGTATTCGAGGCCTCGTGGCGCCAGCGTCGTGTAAGAATCATGCACGCGCCTTCCACATTGGAGGCGAGCCTGACCACCTCCGAGAACTCGCTGACGGTCCCGGAGCTGGACGCCTACCTGAGCTACCTGGAGGGGCTGTTCTACCCGGACTTCTACGCATACGCCTGGGTGTTTCTCTCCATCGGCATCAACGTTGACCGCGCCGGGTACTGGATAGAGGGCTGCAACTCGATCACGATGAAGGACGCCAGGGGCTACATCGCCAGGTGGTACAACAAGCAGGGCATTGGCGTGCGCCAGGAGGTGCACATGTACACCAACCTCGGCCTCGACGAGGTCGTGAGCTTCCTGCGCGGCAACGCCCCGTTAGGCGTCTCGGACTTGCGCGAGCAGGTGAACGCCCTGGAAAAGGGCATCAGAGCCCTCTCAAGCGACAACAGACGCACGAGGGTCATGCTCACGCGCTTCATCGAGATATTGCACGAGATGAGCCCGCAACCGACAATCCTGGCCTACGACGACAGGCACATTCGGGGAGGTCCGGGATGAATATTAATAGTCCCGGGGGACATACAGTGAATGAGGCCGTAACAGGCCTCAGGAAGCATGCGCATGCGTCCACTGGAGTCTCTCGGGACTTCGATACCGGGCGCGCGTGCGGCTCCGTGGTGCGGAAGCGGCAGGGAAGGCCGAGGAGGGCGCGGTCCATGGGACGATATCCGTTCCTGATACGCCTGAAGGCCTACCTGAAGGAGATAGAGCCATACAGGGCCGCAAGCACCCTGGCGAACGAGGGAAGGACATTGAGGCGCATACACACGGCGTTGGGAGGACTGCATCAGGTCGGGAAGGTGTCGACCACCGACCCCGGGAAGCTCGGGGAGCATGACCTGGGCGCCTTCGTCATGTGGATGCGGAGCGAGGGCTTCGACGTGAACACGCAGGTGAAGTACCTCCAGTTCCTCAGGAACCTGACGATGTGGAGCGGCAACCCCCTGATGGGGTCGCTCCGGGTGCGCAAGCAGCTCCCCAAGGCGAACTACATGAAGGAGCTGACGTGCCTGACCGAGGACGAGGTGGCGACGATAATCCAAGTCGCCAGGACGCTGGACGGATGGCAGGGCGAGGTCATGGGATTCATCATCCCGGCGCACTACTACACCGGTCTGCGGCCCAGCGAACTCAGAAAGGCGCACCTCGAGGACCTCGACACGAAGACGTGGTTGCTGAAGGTCCGGCACCCGAAGGGCGAGGGCTCGTGGGGGAACAAGAGGACCGTGCCCATACCCCCTCCCCTGAGGACGGTGACCATCGATTATCTGGACGCCAGGGAACGAAAGCTGCGAGAGCTCGGGGTGGCTGGAAACCCGAACCTGATACCCAACCTGAGCAAGAAGAAGGTGACGGAAGAGCCCTACAGTGGAAACGCCATCCTGAAGATGAAACGCGAGGTGGAGGCGCGCTCGGGCGTGAGGTTCGAGCTGCGGAAACTGAGGAACACGTGCGGCCAGCACCTCAAGGACCGGGGCGTGCCCATCGAGGCCATCTCGAAGCTCCTCGGCCACGCCACGACGCAGACCACGGAGAGGCACTACGCTCGGATGAGGGACTCGCACGCCTTCCGTTTGGTGGAAAACGCATGGGGTCAGAATCCCATGGCCAGCATACAGCCAGATAGGAAAAACCCCCTGATAGAGAATTAGCCAGATAAGAAAAAGTGCTCCCGGCGGGATTCGAACCCGCGTCTAAGGCTCGAAAGGCCCCAATGATTGGCCGCTACACTACGGGAGCGTTTATCAAAGGTTTTCTGCGAAGCTCACGTTGTGCATGGACGCGGCCTCAGCCTGGCGTCCTATGCCTACGGGAGCGTTTATCAAAGGTTTTCCTTCACAGCTCCCGTATGTGGCCAGACGACCGCGAAGCGCAGTCGTCAGGACCTACGGGAGCGCTTATCAGAGGTTTTCTGCGAAGCTCACGTTGTGCGCCGACGTGCCATCAGGCATACGTCGAGCGCCTACGGGAGCGCCGTTGGGCTTTCACCCATTCTCCATAATTCAAAGGGCCATATAACGTTTTAGAGGGAGGCGTTCACGCCTTGCCCTCGAACTTCTTGCCGCAGTACGTGCAGTACTTCTGGTCCTCCATCGCCATCTGGCCGCAGTCGGTGCAGGTGTAGTCGTAGGGGGACTCCTTGCCGCACTTGCCGCAGAAGCGCCAGCCTATCGGGTTCTCGGACTTGCACTTCGGGCACCGCTCCTCCTTGAGCTGGAACGTGGGCACGCCGCTGTCCACGATTCGGTTCAGCTTCTCGAGAGCGCGGGATATCTTTGTGACGCTGTGTATCAGGATGAGGTACAGAAACACGAGGAAAACAGCGATGATGATTGCGGCGAGAGAGAAATCGTCCATGCGGCGCTCTCACCCCATCAGCTCGCCCATGACCTGGACGAAGGCTTTGGCGAACTTCTGCGCCCCTTCCTCGGGGACGGTGAACGAGACGCGGATGAACCGCGAGCCGTACACCTTCGAGACGTACTTGCCGGAGCGCACGAAGACCTGGTGCTCGTAGAGCATCTTCTCCTGCACCTTGTCCGGGTCGACGCCGGTGTTGCCGAGGTCGATGACCAGCATGTTCGCGTTGGATGGGTAGACCGGTATGAAGGCCCCGTTGACCTTGTCCACGGCGGACTTGATAATCTCCTGGTTCCGCATCACAGTCTTGCGCAACCCTGGGAGCCATTCGCCCTTCGTCTTGAGCGCGGCCAGCGCCGCCCTTTGGGCCAGGACGTTCGCCGACAGCACGTTGGTGTTGTAGACCTTCAGTTTCTGCATCTGGGCGTCCGGAGCGACGAGCGCGCCGAGGCGCATCCCGGCCATTCCGCAGCTCTTCGAGAACGAGTACGCCACGACGGTCGATTCCGGGAGGAATTGGTAGGCGGGGACGTGGTTGGGGTTGAAATCCCTGTATGTCAGGTCGTCCAGCACCACCAGCTTCTTGTCGGCGGCAATCTCGCAGAGCGCGCGCACCTCGTCCTTCGTGTACGCCGTTCCGAGGGGGTTGATGGGGTCGATGAGCAGGAGCATCTTCGTCGAGCCGTCTATCGCCTCGTTCACCCACTCGGGGGTGAGCTTCCAGGGGGCTCGATATATATTTATCTCCTTCGGCGTGGCCGCGCACATCCTTATCTCGTCGTGGATGGGCAGGAAGCTGGGGTCGGTTGCGATGACGGTGTCACCAGGCTTGAGCAGCGCCCTCGTCACGATGTACAGCGCCTCGATGCCCCCGTTTGTGACCAACGCCCTGTAGTCCGGCGGTACGTGCAGGTCGTTGAGTATCGCCTCCGGGAGTCCCTGGACCCCCTTCTGGTGAGGGTACAGGTTGTACTCACGCTCCTGCACCGCCTGCAATATCGCCGCGTCCACAGCTGG
>DAIRED010000236.1:0-3520 GCA_036795795.1 Thermoplasmatota archaeon
CGAAGAAGGACTCGCGCATCTTCCGGAAGGACTACCTGGACAAGGCGCACACGTTCTACGAGCGCCACGGCGCCGAGACCATCGTCCTCGCGAGGTTCGTCCCGGTCATCAGGACGTTCGCGCCGTTCGTCGCCGGCATGGGCCAGATGAACTACAGGAAGTTCCTCGGCTACAACGTCTTCGGCGGCCTCCTGTGGGTCACCATCTTTCTCGCGATGGGCTACCTCGTCGGGAATCACCCGTTCGTCCAGGACAACTTCGGCGTCGTGCTGATAGCGATGATACTGATATCGTTCTTGCCGATGGTGTACGAGGTGGCGGTGGAGTGGAGGCGGGGGAAGAAGTAAGGTTCCAGAATACACATTTAAAATGAAAATCGATTGATTTGTTTACGAAAAAGGGAACCATTTCTTATTTTCCTACATTCAAGGTTTAGCAGCATCTCATGAGCGAATCTATTTATCTGCTACCTCCCATGACCGTTCGATGAGTGCGCCTATCCATTTCGCGCCTCCGCCAATGCAAAAGTGCGATGCATGTAGTTCTAATTATTCACCATATCTAACGAAATGTCCGAATTGCGGAGCCCCTCCACCGAAAATAAAGCCGCCGGTAGCTGAGAAAAAAAGGAGTGTAAGGAAGATCATAGCCATCATTGCAGTCATAGCCATCGTCGTTGGGGCGGGTCTAGGATGCTTTTATTCCGGTACAATCGGCGTAATTTATGTAAATGATTCCGACGATGGATGGTGGGATTTTCCAACGTATTATGGAACAATTAACGTTGTCATTGACGATGTAGATTATGGTCAATATCCCGCGGATACGGCAGTAGTTTTTCGTTTTTTATCTGTGGGCGACCACGTTATTGAGATTACATATGGTGGCTACATACTAGATTCCGCGTTTATCACAATTGGTTTCTTCGAATATCAAGATGTTCAGTTGGGTTATTAGCCCCCACACGAACAGCCCTGAAATGGTAGATTCCTCGCCAGAGAGAATTATAAAAACACATTATAGCGGGGAATGGATTTGAACCATTGGTCTACGGGTTATGAGCCCGTCGGGATTTTAGGCCCCTGGCCTTAAGCCAGACCGGATGAATCCGGTCGGAGTTTCCTAGCTACCCCACCCCGCTACGGCGTGTGGATTCGACAACCAGGCCTGCGCCCGGCTGGGA
Source organism: Thermoplasmatota archaeon (assembly GCA_036795795.1). Lineage (GTDB taxonomy): Archaea > Thermoplasmatota > Thermoplasmata > SG8-5 > DAIRED01 > DAIRED01. The sequence continues at coordinate 1,184 of DAIRED010000236.1, forward strand.
TGGGTGATTGCGGGCGCCCCATAATAAAGTTATCGCCGGCTCTCAAAATCGTTTTATATCGCCAGTTTATTGCGTGTCCGATGTGTGTGGAAGCCATAAGGGCGGGCTACCAGGACAGCGACCGCCTCGACCGGTCGAAGAGGATCGGCTGGTTCGACGCCGGCAAGCTCGCCAGCGCAAGGGTTCTCGTCGTCGGCGCGGGCGCAATAGGCAACGAGACCGCCAAGAACCTGGTCCTCGCCGGATTCAAGAAGTTCACGCTGATAGACATGGACCACGTCGTGCTGTCGAACCTCAATCGCTGCCTGTTCTTCTCGGTGCTGGACGCGGACGAGAAGCGCCTGAAGGTCGACATCGTCGCGGACGGGATGCGGTGCCTGGACGGGAAGATTTCCGTCGAGACTCACGCCAAGCCGATACAGGAGATGGCCGAGGATTTCATCCCCTCGCACGACGTCGTGCTCGGGTGCCTGGACAACCTCGCGGCGAGGATGCACGTGAACTCGCGCGCGTACCTCGCTGGGATTCCGTACATCGACGCCGCGACCGACGGGTTCGCCGGCAAGGTGACGGTCATCGTCCCGCCTGGCGCGTGCCTCGAATGCGGGGCGAACCGCTCGCACGCCAAGATTGCGCAGCAGAGGTTCAGCTGCACCGGTTCCGACGTGACGTTCTTCGCGCCGAAGCTGGCCGCCGAGATAACGACCACCAGCGTCGTGTCGGCGGTCCAGGTCAGGGAGGCGATGAAGGCCGTGTGCGGGCGGAAAGACCTGCTGTTGAAAAACGTCGCGTTCTACGACGGCAACAGGAACACGTTCGAAGAGCTGGAAATCGAGCTCAGCCCCGACTGCCCGAACCACCTGGCAAGGACCGGTTGAGGCGCCTGTGACCCTTGGGCGTGACGCGCGTCACCTCCAGGGAGAAGTCGCAGGAATCGTAGGAGTGCGTGAGGCTTCCGAGCGATATGATGTCCGCCCAGGCGGCGTACTCGGAGGCGTTCTCCTCCGTTATCCCCCCGGACGCCTCTATCTCCGTGTCCGGGGCCAGGCGGCGAATCTCCGCGGCAATCCTGCGCCCGTCGGCCGGTGACACGTTGTCGACCATGATGACGTCGACGCCCAGCGGCGCCACCGACGACGCCTCCTCGAAGCTCGTCACCTCGACCTCGACGCGCATCCCCGCGGGCGCCGCCGCCTTGGCTCGCCTCGCCGCCTCCGCCGCGCTGCCGGCCAGCCGCACGTGGTTGTCCTTGACGAGAAACATGTCGTGCAGCCCGCTGCGGTGCGGAACGCCTCCGCCGAGTACGACCGCGCGCTTCTCGAACGGCCTGAAGCCAGGCGTGGTCTTCCGCGTCGCGGCGACCTTGATCTTCGGATTGACGGCCTTGCACGCGTCGACGACGCGCCTGGTCTTCGTGGCGATGCCGCTCATCCGCATCACGACGTTGAGGGCCGTGCGCTCACCGGCGAGGACCGCCTCAGCCGTGCCTTCGACCTCGAGCACAGAGAGCCTGGAATCGGCCCAATCCCCGTCCTTCGCCAGGATGGTAGCGCGGGCACCGAGCCTCTGGAAAATCGCCGCTGCCTCTGCCAGTCCGGCGACGACGCATCTCTCCTTGCACACGATGATTGCCACTAGCGTCTCGCCCCTGGCTATCGCGGCCGTCGTAACGTCTCCCGGGCCGACGTCCTCGGCCAGGAAACGGTCGATGTCGTCCATCGTTCCCCGCTACGCGGAAACTGCTAATAAACCTTCCCCGGGTTTGGTGTGGCGTTTGGTGTTCTGAGGGGAGGGCATTTATAGCCCTATGCTCATTATTCTCACGCGCGAAAGCGCGGAGGAATTACGTGGGCAACGGAATAGAGAAGTACAGCCTTGACAGGCTGCAGAAGAAGGGGCTCGAACTTTCCTTCAAGTGCCCCTACTGCAGCAGCGCGAGGCTGTGGATGAAGCACAAGGAAGACCTGGACTACTGGCACGGGGTCGTGTGCCCCAAGTGCCAGTCGCGAATCGTCCTCGACTCCCTGACGCTGGTGGCCCTGAGGGAGGGGACTCCCGCGGAGCCAGCGTCGAAGGAAGGCGGGACGGTGCACGCCTAGCGACAGGGTAAAATAGAGTGTTTGCGCTCGCCCAGCCGTGAGGCTCCTGTTCGAGACGTCGGGCGAGCACCCGACCCTTCCCGGCGCGGAAATCGAAGCGACGGGCGAAGCAGTCGCGGGGCGCAGGCCAAGAACGTCCAGCGACGGGGCGGCAATCGTCGCCGCATGCCCGAGGACGTCCGCCGTCGAGATGGCCGGGAGGCTCGCTCTGTGCCATTCTGTTTCCGAGATTCTCGAC
>DAIRED010000237.1:0-1439 GCA_036795795.1 Thermoplasmatota archaeon
GAGGAGACGCTGGCGGAGGCGAAACCGGACACGGTCCTCGTGCAGGGGGACACGAACACCGTCCTCGCGGGGGCGCTGGCGGCGGCGAAGATGGGCATCAGGGTCGGCCACGTCGAGGCCGGCCTGAGGAGCGGGGACCGCAGGATGCCGGAGGAGTACAACCGGCGAGTCGCCGACCACGTGTCGCACCTTCTTTTCGCGCCGACGAAGGACTCGGAGCGGATTTTGCGCTCGGAGAAGGTCTGGGGCAAGATTTTCGTCACGGGGAACACGGTAATCGATGCGTGCGAGAAGTTCGTCCCCGTCGCGCTGAAAAAAAGAGGGCTGGCATCGAGGCTCGACGTCAAAGATTTCATCCTCGTCACGGCCCACAGGGCCGAGAACGTCGACGACCCGGAAGTGCTGGATGCACTTATCGGTGTCCTGGAGAAGGCGCCGCTCCCTGTGGTCTATCCGCTCCACCCACGCACCAGAAAGCGCCTGGAGGAGAATGGGCTCCTAGAACGGTTGGAAGGGTGCGCCAACGTGCGACTGCTCCCGCCCGCTGGCTACCTGGATTTTCTGGCCCTCATGGCCAAATGCAGGTTCATCTTCACCGACTCCGGTGGGATACAGGAGGAGGCGACGGCGCCGTCCATCCGGAAGCGCGTCCTCGTATTCAGGAGGAGCACCGAGAGGCCGGAGGCGGTGAATGCCGGCTACGCGACTGTCGTCGGCACGTCGCTAGCGCGCATCTTGAAGGCGATGAATGCGGAAGCAAGGCGTTCAGCAAAACCGCAGGCGAAGTCCCCCTATGGCGACGGCAAGGCTGGGGAGCGCATCGCGAAGATAGTCTCGACGTACCGGGAGGGAAAGCGATGAAGGTATGCGTCATTGGACTGGGTTACATCGGCCTGCCGACGGCGGCGCTGATGGCCAGCAACGGAAGCGAGGTGGTCGGGGTAGACATCGACAAGGCCACCCTCGATAGGATACGAAAGACCGGCGGGCCATCGGAGGAGCCAGGTTTGACGAGCCTAGTCAAGGGAGCCCTCGCGAGCGGAGGGCTGCGCCTATCCACCAAGCCGGAGAACGCCGATGCGTTCATACTATGCCTGCCCACGCCAGTCAACCCCGACAGGACCGCCGACCTCTCCTACGTGGAGAAGGCGGTGAAATCGATTATTCCATTCGTAAGAAAGGGCAACCTGGTCGTCCTCGAATCCACCGTCCCGCCGGGGGCGACGGAGAAGGTGGTCGGCCGGCTGTTGAAGAAAGCCGGCTTGGACCCTCGCAAGGACGTGGATGTCGCCCACGCCCCGGAGCGCGTCCTTCCAGGGAAGATTTTGGAGGAGCTCGTCAACGTGGACCGCGTCATGGGCGGGCTGACCCTGCGCGCCACGAAACGCGTCGGCGCCCTCTACTCGACCTTTGTCAAGGGGAAGATAATGCTGACCGAC
>DAIRED010000237.1:1449-3497 GCA_036795795.1 Thermoplasmatota archaeon
CATCGAGAACTCGTACCGGGACGTGAACATCGCCTTCGCCAACGAGCTGGCGACGCTCGCGGATCTCCTCGGGATAGACGTCTGGGAGGCCATATCCATTGCCAACCACCACCCCCGTGTGAGCATCCACCGCCCCGGGCCAGGAGTCGGGGGGCACTGCATCGCCGTGGACCCGTACTTCCTGATAGAAATCGCCGGCGGGAAGGCCAAGCTCATGGCCCAGGCCAGGCAGACCAACTCGTCGATGCCGGCGCTCGTCGTCGCGAAGGCGGAGAAGATGCTGGGCGACCTCAAGGGAAAACGCGTGGCCGTCCTCGGCATCGCCTACAAGGGGAACGTCGGCGACTCTCGCGAGAGCCCTTCCCTGGACGTGCTGGGGCTCCTTGAGAGGCGCGGCGCCAAGTGCGCGGCGCATGACCCATACGTGACCAAGACGCCGGTGAAGCTCGTCGGCCTGGACGCGGCTTTGAAAGGCGCTGACCTGGTCGTCGTCGCGACCGACCACAGGGATTACGCAAAGCTCGACCCACGCAAGCTTGCCAGGCTCGTCAAGCGCAAGTGCGTGCTGGACACGCGCCACATCCTCGACAGGGCGTCGTGGGAGAAGGCCGGTTGGACCGTTGCATTCCTCGGGGACGCAAAAAACTGAGGGACATCCGAACCCGAATAAACATCCTTTCCATAGATGCTAGGAAGCTGGCCATGTTCCATTTCAGGTATTATCCAATCATTTATCTAACGATGCGTATACCTTGACCAGCCGCGCGGCCATCGCCTCCCAATTGTACGTTTCCCTGAAGGCGCGCTGGCCGTTCTCGGAGAGCTTCGCGTAGAGCTCCGGGTCGTCGAGGATTTTCCTGATGGCGTCGAAGACCGCGTCCCCGTCGTACTCGACCGCGATTCCGCAGCCGACGCGCTCGGCCGTCTCGCCGGTCCACGTGCCCTTCGCAACGACGATGGGCTTGCCGCCGCTCATCGCCTCGAAGAGCTTGTTCGGGACCGAATCGCGGTTGTTGCGCTCGCTCGGGTCGTAGACCGCCACCAACACGTCCGCCAGGTGGGTGTAAGTGGGCACCTCGCGGGGTGGAACCTCGCCGACGAAGACGACGTTCTTCGAGGCGGACGCCTTGATTTTGCCCTCGAGCGAACCGAAGCCCCCGACGACGAGCGCCGCATCCGGCCAGGCATACCGGTTGAACCCCTCGGCGAGGTCTTCGAGCTTCCGCTTCGGCTCCAGCACACCGACGTACAGAATTACCCGGCGGCCTTCGAGCACCAAGCGCGCCCGAAGAGCCGCGACTTCCTTCTCTGGAACCGGAGCCAGCGGGACGCAGCCCATTATCACCGTCGGCTCGGGAGCCCCCCAACCCTTCAGTATCTCCGCGAAGCGCTCGTTGACGCAGATGACCTTGTCTGGGCAGCGCACGGCTCGACGCTCGAGCGCCAGCACCGCGCCATACGCCACGCGCGGGACGTGCTGCTCTATCATCCCAGAGTAAATCTCGTGCGCGTCGTAGACGACGGGCGTCCCCCTTATTTTCGCGGCTAGCAACCCGGCGGGCAGGGTGTCGAGGTCGTTGCACTGGACGACGTCCCAGTCCTCGCGGAGCATCGTCCAAATGCACCCGAGCCAGAAAAGCGGGAGCGTGGCTACGAACAGGAGCATGTTTGAGAATGCCGACCTCGGGCCGAATCGGCGGACTTCTATCCCGTCGATGTTCGTTGGCGCGGACGGCCCCCTGTCGCGGTCCCAGGCCAGTATCGTGACCGAGTGCCCAGCCGCGACTAGCGCCTTGGCCTCCTTGTGGACCCGCGGGTCGGGCCTGAAGGGGTTGGTCAGGAGCATCAGGACCTTCGCCATCGGACGGTGGGATGACTCGCGAACGATATAACTGTTGTGAATCGCCGCAGAAGGGTTTTTAAACCTCGGGGGCGAATCACCCGCGTGTTGGTCGCAGTGACGGGAACGCCAGGGACGGGGAAGACCTCCGCTTGCGAAGTCCTCAGGAGGAAGGGCCGCGATGTCCGCGACGTGGCAGGCCTGGCCC
>DAIRED010000238.1:0-2701 GCA_036795795.1 Thermoplasmatota archaeon
CCATCATCTTGAGAAGAGACATCTGGCTTCCTTCCACGCCGGGTATCTCGACCGTGATGCACACGTTCTTCGCGTCCTCGATTACGTCCGTGAGGGGTTCGCGCTCGCCTGTCCCGTCCTCGAACCGCTCGTCGTCGCGCTTCGAGTCGCTCCGCCTCTGGCGCACTCCCGGGCGCATGGATTCCGATTCGCCGTCGCGCTCCTGCGGCAGCGCCCGCGTGTCCCCGAACCTGTGCATCACCGGCTTGCCGTCCGGGCCCATGCGCATCGAGAATCCGTAGACGAACGGCCCGACCTCCTCGTGCGAGGCGTCGCTGCTCGCCAGCTGCTCTACCAGGCGGGTCATGTACTCACGCATCTCGTCGAACTGGTCGTCGAACTCGTCGATGTCGTTCGGGTCACCGTCGGGTCTCCTCCGCTTACTCATCGTCTCTCCCTCCTGCCGACAACCCCATCTTCTTGAGCATCCTCAGCGCGGCGCGCGCTGCCTTCTCGCGCATGTTGAGCGCTGATGAAATCGATTCCACGTCCGCCCGCCCGCCCTCGATGAGGTGGCGCAGGACTCGCTTCGTGTCGTCGTCGTCGCAGGCGCCGTCGGCCAGCTCGTACGCCCGCTGCATGAGCTGCTCCTTCTCGTCGAGGAGCATCGTGCGCCTCGTGTCGAGGTCCTCCATCGCCGCGCCGACCGCGTCGAGCCGCCCCAGCGTCTCAATCAGCATCTCGCGGGCTTCGACCGGCGCTTCGAAATCGTTCGAATCCTCGGAGTCGTCCGCTTCCGCGCCGAACGTCCTGACAACTTCCTCGAAGAGGCCGGGGCCCATGTCTATCGTCACGGAGAATCTCTTGGATGCCAGGTAGCACTTGCGCGGCGGCCCGCCGGCGTCGCTCTTCTCGACTATGACGCGCACCATGTCTCGGTCCTCCATGACCCGGAGGTGCTTCATGATGGCCTGCTGGCTCACGTTGAGCATCTGGGCCAGCTGCAGCGAGTACCGCGGCTCGCGCGCCAGCTCCCGGAGTATCATGCGCCTCGTCGGATTCTCGAGGACCTCCAGGATCTCGTCTATATCGTTTTCGGGCATTACCCAACCTCAAGTTGTATACCTGATGTTGGTGGGGGTATAAAAATGTTTTTACTGATTCGGTGCAAATCTCATGCAAATGCCCTAGCAATTGACGAAATGTTGTCCCGGGATTTGGGGCTGGCCGTTGGACTACTTCGCGCCTATGAGTTCTCTGGCTATGACCATGCGCTGAACCTCGGACGTGCCCTCGCCAATCTCATACAACTTGGCGTCCCTGAGGAACCTCTCGACCGGGTAGTCCTTCGTGTAGCCGTAGCCGCCGTGTATCTGGATGCCCTTGAGCGCGGCCTGCGTGGCCATCGTGGAGGCGAAGAGCTTCGCCATCGACGCCTGGAGCGTGAAGCGCTTCTTCTGGTCGTCCATCCAGGCGCCCCTGTAGACGAGCAGGCGCGCGGCGTTTATCTGCACCGACATGTCGGCCAGCATCCACTGGATGGCCTGGTTCTTGCATATCGGCTTGCCGAACTGCTCGCGCTCCTTCGAGTACTTGACGCTCTCGTCCAGCGCCCCCTGCGCCAGGCCGACGGCGAGCGCCGCAATGGCGACGCGGCCCTTGTCCAGGATGTTCATCGCGCCGACGAACCCCTCTCCTGGCTTGCCGAGTATGTTGTCCTTAGGCACGCGGCAGTTTTCGAAGACCAGCTCGCTCGTTATCGTCCCGCGCATCCCGATTTTATCCTCGTTGAGACCGTAACCGAACCCAGGCGTCCCCTTGGGCACGATGAAAGCGCTGATGCCCTTGGCGCCCTTGGTCGGGTCCGTGACGGCCATCACGACGACCGCTTCCGCGACCGCGCCTTGTGTGATGAAGCACTTCGTGCCGTTGATTACCCATTCGCCCCCGTCGAGCTTCGCGTTCGTGCGCAGCCCGCCCGAGTCGGAGCCCGCGCCCGGCTCGGTCAGCGCCCATGCGGCGAGCGCCTCACCGCTGACGAGCCGCGGCAGGTACTTCATCCTCTGCTCCTCCGTCCCCTTCTCGTAGATATGGCCGATTCCGAGGGTGTTGTGGGCCTCCATCGTCAGGCCGGTCGAGGCGCAGACGCGCCCGACCTCTTCGAGCGCCAGCATGTAAGCGATGGTGTCGGAGCCAGTTCCGCCATACTGCTTCGGGACGGTCATGCCCATCAGGCCGACCTTGCCCATCTTCTTGAAGCTCTCCCATGGGAACTCCTTCTCCTCGTCCACGCGCTGGGCGATTGGTTTGAGCTCCTTCTCCGCGAACTCGCGGGCCGTCTGCCTGACCATCTCGTGCTCCTTGCTGAGGTTGAAGTCCATTTCTATGCCCCCTTGAAGTCGGGCTTGCGCTTCTCGACGAAAGCGGCCATCCCTTCCTTCTGGTCGTGAGTGGAAAAGCAAGCGCCGAACGCCTCCGCCTCTGCGGCGCAGCCCTGGTCGAGCGGAACGTTCTCGGCGAGGTTGAGGAGCGCCTTGGCGTACGTGACGGCGAGCGGGCCTTTCGAAGCAATGGATGCTGCCATCGTTCTGGCGCTCTCCATCAACCTGTCGTGCGGGACGACTCTCTCGACGAGGCCGATGCGCAGCGCCTCGGCGGCGTCGATGGTCGCGCCGGACATCACCAGCTCCTTGCCCCTGCCGCGGTTGACGATGCGCGGGAG
>DAIRED010000238.1:2711-3468 GCA_036795795.1 Thermoplasmatota archaeon
AGGCGCTGGGTTCCCGCGAATCCAGGCGTCACGCCCAAGCCTACCTCGGGCTGTCCCATCTTCGCCTTCTCGGAGGCGATTCTGATGTCGCAGGCCATCGCAATCTCGGTGCCGCCGCCGAGGGCGTAACCGTTTATCGCCGCGATGACCGGCTTCGGGCAGCGCTCGATGGCGAAAAGAGCGCGCTGGCCGGCGAGGCCGTACTCCCGCCCCGTGCGCGGGTTCTTGACCGACATCTCAGCGATGTCGCCGCCGGCGACGAAGGCTTTGTCCCCCGCGCCAGTGAGAATGATGCACTTGACCGCGCCGTCGCGCCCAAGCTCTGTGAACGCGGCCTCTATCTCGGCGACGGTCGCCGTGTCGAGGCAGTTGAGCGACTTGGGCTTGTTGATGGTGACGAGCGCGACGCCATCGGCGCCTTTATCGACGAGCAGGTTGAGGTATGCCATTCGCATCGAGGAATGCGCAACCGCCATAAAACCCTTCGCCTGGCTCCTCGACGATTGCCGATGCAGAAACCCTTATATCTGGCAAGCCGATTGATTGCCGATGCTCACCATCGTCGGCACCGGCCATGTGCTAGACATAGGCAAGCCCGTCAGGGCGATTGTGAAGGCGAGAGCGCCGTCCGTCGTCGCGCTGGAGCTCGACCCGCCGCGTTTCCAGGCCTTGCTGCACCCCGGCCAGAGGGGGCGCGCGCCAATCGCATACATGATTATGGCCTTCATCCAGAGCCGGCTCGCGAGCGACAACGGCG
>DAIRED010000239.1:0-3466 GCA_036795795.1 Thermoplasmatota archaeon
GAGCGCGTCGGCCGCCGCTACCCGAACCTTGAAGTTCTCAACTCGTACTGGCTCGCCCAGGACGGGAAGAACATGTACTTCGAGGTCATCTGCGTCGACCCCGACCACCCGGTGATACGCGCGGACCCGAAGATCAACTGGATCTGCGAGAGGGAGCAGAGCGGTCGCGCGAACCGCGGACTGACCAGCGCCGGAAAGAAGGGCCGCGGGCTCAGGCGCAAGGGCAAGGGCGCGGAGAAGGCCAGGCCGAGCGTCGGAGCGCACGACAGGGGAATAAAGTAAGCGAATTCCCCAAAACCTTTTCATCCAGTTTTATATATTTATCACGCTCCAGCGACCGTAAAGTTGATAAAGGATAACCACCATTACCGTAACCATGGTTACCGTAACCACAGTTACCCGTCACGAGACAGAGCGCTTGGTCGCTTCGAAAGATTGGACTCTGCTGTACGGCCGCAGGAAAGTCGGGAAGACATTCCTCGTAAGGAATTTCGTCCGGCACGATCTGTATGCCCTCATAAAGAGAGGGGGCGGAGCATTCTTCGAGGGAGGCGCGCTGAAATCGACCAACGATTACGGCCAGGCTGTCGAGCTAATCGTGGGCGCGCTCGACACGGGTATGACCGTCGCCGTGGACGAGTTCCAGAGATTGCCAGAGGATTTTTTAGAGAGGGTCCAGATGAGCCATCCCAAGGGGCGGCTCATCCTGCTCGGTTCGTCGATGCACGTGGCGCGGGACTTGCTGTCCAGGAAATCTCCCCTTTTAGGGTTACTCACTGAGGTGAGGCTGTCGCTGATTTCTCCCGTCGACATCTTCACGTGGCTGTCGGAACGCGTCGGTCCTGAGGACGCTCTGGCATTAGCGCCCTACTTGCGCGACCCCTGGGCGCTCAGGTTCCTCGGTGACTCGCCCGGCAGGGCGCTCGCAAGCATTTTGGAATCGTCCAGGAGCGCGATACCGGCCCTTGTTGGAGAGACATTCCAGGAAGAGGACCGCCTCCTGACCGAGGTGTACGAAGGAATCGTCAGGGCGATAGCTTCGGGCAGGACGACGCTCAAGGAGGTCAGCGACCAGCTGCACTCTCGGAAGCTAATAGACGCGAACGACCCTTCGAGGGTGAGGCCGTACGTGAAGATAATGGAAGACATGGACCTCATCGAGAGGGTGCCGCTGTTCGACGGAAGGGGAAATTACTACGCGATAAAATCGAAGGTCATGGACCTCTATTACTATCTCGAGGAGAAGTACGGAATCGAGTCCGAGCGCCCCGGCCTCGTCGCGGAGGTGATACGGGAAAGGATGCCCCTGCACGTTCAATCGTTCACGGGGGAGCTCATGGCGGAAATCAGCGGCGAGACGTACCGCTACCACATGGCCGCCGACGAGGAGATAGATTTCGTCCTGACGGACAGGGGGCGGCCCACCATGGTCGGCGAGGTCAAGTGGACGAAGAACGTGCGCCGAGAGGATGCCGCAAGGTTCCTGCGGAGCGTCGAAGGCTTCGACTGCCCGAAGGTTCTGGTGTCGAAGGCGCCCTTCGAGATGGACGGGCTCATCGCTTACACGCCGAAGGATCTGGCGAAGATGGCGAAGGATGCGAAGAAGGGGCGCGGAAGGGGGTTAAAGTAAGCCATGTGGCTCGGCAGAGCCCCCGTTCTTACCCATTAAAATAAATATTTTTCATATCACTTTTTTTCATCCAATATATACTTCTTAATAAAATTACCCATACTTTTCGAAACATAAACCGATTCCCATGTGTGTGGAGGATGTTGTAGTACATATCGACCATTTTCTTCCTGATGTAAAAACACTGGTTGGTCACATGGGTCTCCAAATGGTGCTTTATGACAGCGAAAAGGGACATCTTTTTTTTCTTTTGCATTAATAATCGCGAAGAGGTCACTAATTATTGCATTATGTGGGTTCCATTCAGCACGAGCAATAGCTTCACCAATCTTCATTACTGAATCCCAACTGTCATCATTTATCGGGATTGGTTCAATTTTTTGTAAAAAAACACCTGAAATGTCCTGGCCATCCATCAATACGGGGATTATTGGTTTCTTACCCTTGGAATATCCAATTTCCTGGTTAACCGAATGGGAATGGCAGCCATTTTCTGTCAATAATGCTACAACCCCATATGAAATATCAATTAATTTCCTAATCTCGACATCCGGGTCAGTTCCGGGATTCTCCCCGCGGACCGAAGTTAGAGGAGTCAATCCCAAAATACGAATGACTTTTTTTATTCTCTCAAGAAGAATATCATCCTTATGACTATGGCTAATGAAAATTCCGAAGTTGCGGGTGGTAATCGTCATCACATTTCTCAACTCCTAGTTTGTTCCACTACGAAACGTAGTTGTAAACTTGTATAAGTTGTTAATAGAAATAGTTATTCAATTAAAATATCAGACCTCTATCTTCTCTCCCTCTTTCGGGATTATTACTTCGTACCCTTCCAAATCCTTGGCCAGCACCTCGCGCTGGTCCCCGTGCATCAGCACGACCTTCTTGGGGGCGCACTTGTCCACGAAGCGCAGGAGCTGCCTGTGGTCGGCGTGGGCGGAGAAGTCGAAGAATGCGACCTCGCAGTCGACCTTTGCAGAGCCCTCGTTGAATTCCATCGTGCGCGTGTCCATCAGCCTGCGGCCGTTGGTGCCCTCGACCTGGTAGCCGGTGAGCAGGATGGCGTTTCGCGGGTTGTCCTTGAGCCACTCGATGTAGCCGAGCGCCGGGCAGCCGTCCAGCATGCCGCTGGTGGTGATGATGACGTCCCCCTGGACCGCAATCTTCCTCGCCCCGGAGTTTCGCACTGCCTCGCACCTGTTTATCGCCTGCCGGAGCTTCCTCGCGGAGGCCAGGTAATCGGGGTTGTCCAGGTACGCCTCGTTCACGCGCTTCCCCATGCCATCGATCCAGACCTTCCGGCGGCTCTGGGCCAGCACCATCGCAACCTCCTGCGTGCGCCCGACGGCGAACGCCGGCACGACGGCCACGCCCCCGCGATTGACGACCTCCTCGACCTTCTTCAGGAAGGCGTACTCGGTCTTCAGGCGGTCCGGGTGGTTGCGGCCGGCGTAGGTGGATTCGAGGACCAGCGTGTCGCATTGCGGTGTATCGCAGCGTCCGACGAGCCTGGTGTCGATGGTGTTGATGTCGCCGCTGAACAGGAGAGAGTCGTGGGACTTGACCATGTACATCGCCGCGCCAGGTATGTGCCCCGCCGAGAACGTCTCGATTTCGGCGTCGCCCACGTTGAACGTCTCGCCTATGTCCGTCTCGTCGAAGTTCCGCCCCGCGGCCTTGACGTCGGCGCGCTCGTACGGAAGCGGGTATCCCTCGGCCTGGGTGACCTTGATTGTGTCGTCCATCAGCATCAGGCCGACGTCGACGGTGACCGGCGTCGCGTGAATCGGGACGTCGTAGCGGCTCGCGTACCATGGAATCATCCCGGAG
>DAIRED010000240.1:0-3445 GCA_036795795.1 Thermoplasmatota archaeon
CCGATTAGGGCGATGATGTGCCCGCGCGGGAAGCCTCCGTTCAGCATCTCGTCCAGGCCGGCCACTCCCGTGCTCACCTTCTCTTCAGGCATTTTGACACCTACCCAATCCTATCCATGTTGATGACGGCCAGGCCGCCGTACGCGCTGACTGTCGTCGGGAATCTGGCTATCCGGTCCCGCTCCACGTGCGGAAGGACCGTCATGAACTTCTCGATGTACATGTAGCGCTGGCGGCCCGAGCCCTTCGTGAAGTGCTGCCACTCGAAGACGATGACCCCGTCTACCGAATCGACAATCATCTGCTGCTCCCTCGGCTCCAGTATGTCCTTCGTGAGCAGGAGGTAGATTATCCCGCCCCACTTCTTCGCGGCCCGCTGCATCCCCCTGAGGACCATGACGAGGTCGCGCGAGTCGATTGTCTTGGAGATGACCAGGTCCGTCAGCGAATCGACGACGACGATGGCGTCCTTTGCGTTGTCGTCGAGGAACTTCACCAGCGCGTTCAGGACGTCCTCCTTCTCGGCGCCGCCGCCTAGCAGGGAGTTGCCGTTGTCGCCGGTGCTCGTCCACGACGACGGCACGACGCTCTGGCGGAAGTAGTTCGCGGAGAAGTCCTTGAAGAGCAGCTTGCTCTGGAGGGAGGCGAACCAGCTCTGGTCGAAGGATGTCGATATCTCCCTCATTATGTCCTCCTTGGGGCGCACGAAAGTCACGTAGCAGAGCTTCTCGGGGAGGGAGTTGTAGTCGCAGTAGGTGCCGAGGGTCATCTCGCACTTCTCGGGCCTACCCTGCACGTCAGCAATCTTGAAAAGCGAGGTGTAGACGAACTCGTTCTGGCCAGCGCCGACCTCGCCGAGCAGCAGGACGACGCTGCCGGCGGGCAGCCCGCCCTTTATTATCGAGTCGAAGTCCGACACCCCGGTCGGAATGCGCTTGCCGTGTGGTCCCATCCTGATACACCGATGCGTGGATATATCAGCCCCCACGGATATATAATTTTCTTATGGCGCACATCCTTCTTAGAGATTTTCTCTGAAGGTAAATTGATATACCGGAGAGGAGTAATCTCCATCCATGTCCGAGAACGATTTCTCGATTTGCATGATGACGACGCCCAGGGGTGTCATCGTAGACTTCGAGGTCACCGCCGGTTCGCCAGTCTCGTCCGTGTTCGGCGTGAACACCTGGCGCGAGCGAATCAAGGCCTCGATTAACGCCCCGGCGAAGGACGGACAGGCCAACCGCGAGCTGCTCAGATTCCTCACCAAGGTCTTCGGGGTGCCGTCGTCCTCCATCACGCTGGTAGCCGGCGAGAAGTCGTCGCAGAAGCGCGTGGAAATCGCCAAGATGACCACCGACGCTGCTGTGAAGAAGCTGGAGGCCGCGCTTGGGAAGCAGTTCTGAGCGAGCCGGTCCGAGGCCGTCGGGCAGCTGGTGCCGCGCCTGCGCGGGGTGAGCGCCATCGACGACGCCGAGCGCCTCGAATCCATCGACGAGCTCGTCGAGGAGCTGGCCGAGGCGGCCGTTCCGATAATCGTCGAGGGGAAGCGCGACACGAAGGCGCTACGCTCGCTCGGAATCGCGGGCGAGATAATCGAGCTGAACCAGGGCGTCGGTATCGTGGAGTTCTGCGAGACGGTTGCGCGCACGCATCGAAAGGTCATACTGCTCACTGACTGGGACGCGAAGGGAGGGAAGCTGTTCAGGGCGCTGGCGGAACTTTTCAAATCGCTGGGTGTGAAGGTGGACGGCGATTACCGGCGGGAACTTGCGCGGCTCGCCAAGAAGGGCTCGAAGGACGTCGAGGGCGTCCCGGGCTTCGTCCTCTGGCTCGTCGAGCAGGGGGAGTCCGGCCTGAACGCGTCCATCGAGTACCGCAAGTACGTCGTCAAGCGGCGCGAGAGGCGGCTGGCCCATGAGAATGCATCAATGAAATATCCGGAATAGGCCATTCAAGGGAAGTTAGAAATACGGGTGTCACAATTGGGAAATTGATACCATGACTGTTGATAAGGTAAAGCCAGATGAGCGATGCGAAAAGAAAAAGGTAATCGAGGAAGAGCCCACGGATATCATTTGCGAATGCACCAAAACCGTCCATTTGGGTGAAACCTGCAGCTGCGGAATCAAGCATGAAAAGGTCGTCAAGGAAAAGGACGAATGCGCCGACCCGTGGACGGGCTACGAAAGAGGGAAAAAGAAAAGATGATGGTATAATCCGGGAACAGTATTGGCGCCTCCCGTCTCATAGATAAGCAATGTGATTTGACATGGATTTTTCCGAAACCCATAGCGAAAAAGAGTTCAAAGCCAAGGTCCGGGCGGTGGTAGGCTCAGAAATAGTGCCCAAGGTTTCTAAATGGATGAATAACAAAAGGCTGCCGAGGGAAATGTTCCGATCTCTGGGGAAGCATGAATTGCTTGGATTCAGGCACGGCGCCGAAGGGATAGAGCCAATACCATGCATGGAGAACATCCATCTCTATAAGTCCCTGGCGATGGCCAACGGAGGCGTGGCCATCAGCAGCTTCGCACATTCGCAGCTCGGCAATCAGGGGCTATATTTCTTCGGCGATGAAAAACAGAAAGAGAGGTTTTTAACCCCGGGAATCCGCGGAGAGAAAGTATTGGCCTTCGCCAACACAGAACCGGGCGCTGGCTCGGATGCCGCATCGATATCCTTGACCGCTGAGGACGATGGGGATTCTTTTTTGTTGAACGGGACCAAGACTTACATCACAAACGGGGAGACCGCGGACCAAATCCTCGTCACTGCGGTAACGGACCCGGGAGAAGAGAAAAAGCATCAAGGGATTTCGATGTTCATAGTGGACGGGGATTCCACCGGTCTGAAGAGAACGCCACTGGAAAAATACGGGTGGCTGCCCTCCGACCTCACCGCCCTGAGTTTCAAGGACGTCAAGGTGAACCCAGACCGGCTGCTGGGCGAGAGGAGAAGGGGATTCTACCAGACGATGCAGATATTCGACTCGAGCCGGATAGGCTTGTCCGCGCTGGCTTTCGGGACGGCGCTGGGAGCGATGAAATCCGCGCACGATTTCGCAAGCAATAGGAAGGTCTTCGGGAAGACGCTTTTGGAATTCGAATCAAAAAGGGGCGAGATGGCCGACAGGGCGGCAAGATTGCAGGCGGGCTGGCTGTTGATACAGAAGGCAGCATATCACATGGATTCCAATGAGGAGTACGGATACCACGCGTCAACCGCCAAGCTGTTCAACACCGAATCGGGCCTCGACATAGCCAACTGGGCATCTATTCTCCACGGCGCGAGCGGCGTTTTGCCCCACAACAGGGCATCCCAGTATCCGCTCGATGCCAAAGCCGCCGTCATCGGGGAGGGCGCCCCCGAAGTTCAGAAGAAAATCATCATGAAAAACATCGGCAAGATACTGGATGGTCTCGTTTAGCCATGCCCCTTAATG
>DAIRED010000241.1:0-3434 GCA_036795795.1 Thermoplasmatota archaeon
AGGAGATAAAGTCCGAGAAGGCCGGAGAGGTCAAGGAAGTCTTCTGCAAGGAAGGCCAGGCGATGAAGCCGGGCGACCTGCTCATGCAGATACTGTAAGGTGGACGAAATGCCCAAAATGCTCTCGAAGGTCATGGTCGCGAACCGCGGCGAGATTGCGGTCAGGATATTCCGCGCGTGCAAGGAAGTCGGCATCCCGACCGTCGCCGTTTACTCCGAGGCCGATGCCAAGGCGCTCTTCGTGAAGTACGCCGACGAGAAGTTCCTCATCGGGCCCGGCCCGGCGAGGATGTCGTACCTGGTGCAGGACAAACTCATCGACGTGGCGCTGAAGGCCGGCGTCGACGGTATCCACCCAGGCTACGGATTCCTCGCGGAGAACGAGGCGTTCGCCAAGAAGTGCCGCGACAACAAGATAGAGTTCATCGGACCATCGCCCGAGGCAATGCACGCGATGGGTTCGAAGATAGAGTCGAAGAAGACCATGATATCCCACAACGTTCCAGTCGTGCCCGGTACGGTCGAGCCGATTGTCGACGTTGCCGAGGCGAAGAAAATCGCCAAGGAGGTCGGCTACCCAGTCATGATAAAGGCGGCTGCGGGCGGCGGCGGGATAGGCATCAAGAAGGTCGACAAGGAGGACGAGATGGAGAAGGCCTTCGAGTCCAACAAAGTCCTCGCGAAGAACTCCTTCGGCGACGACACGTGCTTCATCGAGAAGTGCATCATCAACCCGCGCCACATCGAGTTCCAGGTCATCGGCGACAAGAACGGGCACATGATACACGTCAACGAGCGCGAGTGCTCCATGCAGAGGCGCCACCAGAAGCTCATCGAGGAGACGCCTTCGTGCGCCCTCACGCCCGAAATCAGGGCGGAGATGGGCAAGGCGGCGACGACGGCCGCGGCAGCGGTCGGCTACTGGAACGCGGGAACCTGCGAGTTCATGTTCAGCGAGGGGAAGTTCTACTTCCTCGAGATGAACACCAGGTTGCAGGTCGAGCACCCGATAACGGAGCAGATTACCGGCATCGACCTCGCGAAGGAGCAGCTGCGCGTCGCTGGCGGATACGACCTCCAGTACAAGCAGGAGGACGTGAAGATACACGGCCACTGCATCGAGTGCAGGATAAACGCCGAGGACCCGCTGAACAACTTCGCGCCGGCGCCTGGCAAGATTGTCAAGTACCTCGAGCCGGGCGGGCCTGGCATACGCGTCGACAGCGGCGTGTACGCCGGATTCGAAATCCCTCCATACTACGACTCAATGATTGCCAAGCTCATCGTCTGGGCCGAGGACAGGCCGCGCTGCATCAGCAGAGTGAAGAGGGCGCTGTGGGAGTTCCAGATATCCGGCGTGAGGCACAACATACCGTTCCACGAGGTCGTCATGAACGAGCCCGTCTTCAACTCCGGAAACTATAATACTTCATACATCCCTACATACAACATCTTGGAGAAGGTCACGGAGTACGTCAAGAACAAGCAGGCCAGCAGCTCCGGACCCAAGATGGCCGCTGCGATGGCGGGCGTCGGCGCGGTAGTCAGCGCGATGGGCCAGGGAAGCCCGAAGTGAGGGGGTAAGTGACGATGGCAACTCAGGTCGCGATAAGCAGCAGGGAGGCGAAGGTCGAGGAGAAGGAGATATTCGGCAAGGTCGTCAAGCTGCTTGCCAAGAGCTCGCTGATGGAGGCCGTCATGGTCGAGCTCGCCGCCGGGGACGCGTTCGCGCAGGAGAGCTCCCACGCGGGCGAGGAGTTCAAGTACGTCATCGATGGCCAGATAGACGTCCACGTCGGCGACAGGATGATCCTTCTTGGAAAGGGCGACTGGCTCTGGCACCGCTCCGACGTGCCGCACATGGTCAAGAACCCGGGGCACGTGAAGGCCGTCTACCTCACCATCGGCACCCCGCCGACGTTCATCTGATGCGATATGGAACTCTCTGCGATAAAATCCCAGCTGAAGACCGAATTCCTCGGGCGCAACCTGGTCTGCTTCAAGGAGACCAATTCCACCAACGCAGTCGCCAAGAACCTGGCCGCGACCGGCGCCCCCGAAGGGCTCGTCGTCGTAGCCGAGACCCAGACGGAGGGCCGCGGCAGGGTGGACCACAAGTGGGAGTCCCCGTCCGGCGGGCTCTGGTTCTCGATGCTGCTCAGGCCGACGCTGGCGCCGAGCGCAGTCCCGTCGATTTCGCTGCTTGCCGGCGTCGCGGTCACGAAGGCGCTGCGCGACCTGCACTTCATCAACGCCATGGTCAAGTGGCCGAACGACGTGCTCGTGGACGGGCGCAAGATTTGCGGCATCCTGTGCGAATCCAGCCTCCTGGGCGACAAGCTCGATTACGTCGTGGTCGGCATCGGCATCGATGTGAATAACGAAGCGTCGAAGCTCGCGCTGGAGAAGGGCGCCATCCCGCCCACGAGCATCAGGGACATCCTGGGGAAGGACGTTGACCTCGCGCAGCTCCTGGCGTACGTTCTTCTCGAAATGGAGAAGCTGTACCAGCGCTCCGCGCACGTCGGCACGCAGCCCGTGATTGACGAATGGCTCATCCTCTCCGACACAATCGGCAAGATGGTCGAAATCAGGGACGGCGGACCGAGCTTCAAGGGCACTGCCAGGCGCGTGACGCCCGAGGGGGCGCTCGTCGTCGACGACGGGAAGGAGGAGCGCGTCGTCACGTCGGGGGATCTGAGGTACGTTTAGGCCAGATGGCCGCCGCTAGGGCGAGGAGATACCCCGAGAAGCTCGCCAGGAAAATGAGCTCGTACCACCCCCACTCGATGGCTCTCTCGCCGTTGTAATGGATTCCTATCGCAATCTGGACAATCGACATGCTGAGCATGACCGCGAAGAGGTACAGCGGGTAGTAGTATTTGTCGCGGATTGGCAGCCACTTCTGCTTGTAGAACTTCGTGACGCGTTCGGAGATGTGCTTGCGCAGGCGCGCCCAGTCGCCCATGCCCCACGCTGCTGCAACGAAGACGGCGCCGAGAATCCCCTCGGCCACGATGTCCTGCATCGAGTTGAACCCCCAGACGGTCGTCGGCGCGTCGACGAATGGGAACAACGGGTTGAACCCGGAGAACATGAAGTCGCCGGCGACGTGCGTTGCGACAGCGAAAGCCATCAGCGGCCAGTCGTCGTTCCCGACGAGCTTGGCCCACCGCAGGAGCAGGAAGACTCCGGCGAACATCACGATTGTGCCGAGGAAGTTGTGGCTGAGCTCGCGCAGGATTCCGACGTGGATGGAATCCTGCATGTTGGCGAAGAAGAGTAATGCCAGGAAGACGGCCGGCGCCAGGCGCTTCTTCGCGATTGCCAAATAAGCGGCGACCGGAAGGTATGCCAGAGCGACGTGGCCGAGGACGTACATCCGAATTATGATTCGCCTGGCAGGTTATTAACATATCGGAATATTTTCGGGTG
>DAIRED010000242.1:0-3421 GCA_036795795.1 Thermoplasmatota archaeon
CCGATTCAATCACACCGTCGGCGACGTGTCGTCGTACCCGACGAGCCTCGGCCAGATTGTCACGCCGTACACCGAGACATTGCTGGGGGCCAACAGCCCGGTGCTGGTCGATTCGCTTCTGGAGAGGTCCTGGGAGGTCTCGGAAACTGAGTGGAGCGGGACGAGCTACGAGGACACCATCTCGGTGTCCATCACCGCGGGCCTGGAGACCCCCTACACGGAGACGGAAATCACGGCTGGCCTGGGTCAGACCAAGTCCCACACGTTCAGCAACTCCTTCACGGAGGCGCTAGGCGGCGACACGACAGAGATACCCTCCGGCGCAGACCCGCTGTATGGATACGAGTACACGCCGCACGTCATGCGCGTGCTGAGGAGCGGCGGGGGATTCATTCCGGACCTGTGCTACTACCAGCTCGTCTATACCGTCGACCAGATGGGCGACGGGCATAGGTACGGGCTGACGATGGAGTGCATGAACGGGACGGTGCATAACGTGGACCCGGGGATGAAGGCAGTATATGCCTTCGACGTCGCCAACCACGGCAGCCTGACGCAGGACATTGATATCCATTACTGGAAGGCGAGCGGCACCCACTCGCAGAGCGTGGCGCTCTCCGAAACCGTGCTTTCGGACGTGGGACCTGAAGAGACTCGCACCGTTTATCTAAACGTCGTTTGCAAGGGCAAGACAAGCACGGGCGACGATGTCTTCCTCGTCAATGCCACATCGAGCCCAAGCGCGACAATTATGCATACCATCCAGGTGGTCATGCACGTGAATGCGATTTATCGCGTCGGCCTTGGCACCAACGAAACTGTGTTGGACGCGCACTGCGGCGACACGGTGAACTGGGACATCTACGTCTATAACGAAGGCACGTACGATCCTGACATGTACGAACTGTTCATCCTCGGGTTGCCGTCTGGATGGCTGGCCACGATGCCCGACGTTACGTCGCCAATCCCGCCATGGGAAACTGAAAAGGTGGTACTGATGCTCACGGCGGTGGACGTCAATCCAGGCGATGTCGCTGTCTTCATGGTCAAGGCAGCTTCGACGACCCACCCCGAAGCAAACACATACCTCACGCTCCAGGCCAACGCCTACGTCAATTACGGTGCGAACCTATCATTCGTCCAGGAGGCGCAGTACACGATGCGCGAGCGTACGGTATCGTACGACCTCGTCGTCACGAACACGGGCGAGTGGCTCGACACATTCGACCTCGCCGTCTCGCCGCCGAAGGGATGGGCCGTGACGCTCGACAGGTACGCCGTGACGCTGGCTGAGGGCGCTTCGATGACAGTCGGTATGACCGCCACCGTGCCGGACGACGCGATGTTCGACACATATTCGATTGGCGTCGCTGCGCTGTCGAGGGCCGACATTTCGGTGACCGCAACCACGGAAACGAGAGCCGTCGTCTCGGACATGGCCGTGACCGAGGAATGGCAGAAGGACGGAGCCTACAACGCCTCGGCGACCGGGGACATCGACGGGGACGCGCGCGTCGAGCTGGTCACTGTCGAGGCGGGTCGGTACGTCAGAATCATCGACCTTCAGACGCACGAATCGCTATGGTTCGACGGGCTGCTGCCCATATACGACGTGGCATTCGGCCAGCTGGACGCCGATTCGCAACTGGAAATCATCCTGGGATTCCGGAGCGGCTTCGCGGTCTACGACGGTTTGTCATTCGCGCAGCAATACCAGACGCTCTCCCTGCGGAAGATGTCGGCTTCGACCAAGGTCACAAACGTCTCGTGCGTGGCCGCGGTGGACCTGAACCTCGATGGGAGAAATGAGGTGGCGCTCGGCGTCTACCAGGACAGGGGAGACTTCAACCACGACTACTGGACGAGGAACGTGTTTATCTTCAAGTACAACTCGACCACCCTGACGTTCCAGGACTGCTCGTACAACGATAGCTACTTCGTTTACAACCCACCTTTCGAATACAGCTGCTTCGTCACATCCATCGCCCAGTTCGAGGCGAACGGGCGGGCGCGCCTCCTGATAGGAACGCAGGAGATGGCCTACATCGGCAACAGCGTCGCACCCGAAACCTTGTACGAGGACTACTGGCGCATCACGGGCCACGCGATGATGCTCGATGCGACCTGGAACGAGCCGACGGACCAGTGGGTGTTCTCCCAGCCGATGGCATTAGGGGAGGGGGACCCGTATTACGTGTCCTACGACGACCCCGTGCGCGACGTGGCCGTCGGAGACATTGACGGCGACGAGGTTGACGACCTGATAGTCTGCGCGGGCCGCGGCGTCTACGCGCTGGGCTGGGCCCTCAAGCCCTGGGACACGCTGCCATCGGTGAAATACCCGTACATCTTCCCGAAGTTCTCGAGCTTCCCAGGCGAGCAGCTGACGGCGACCGCGGGCGTCAGCAAGTTGCGCTGGACGACTGCCGACACGCCGGGAACCAGATGGCTGTCGAGCGAGACAGTCGATTGGGAGGAGCACCAGATGGAGAACCTCGCCGTCGGGGACGTCGACGGGGACGGGGTCGCCGAGGCGATGGCCCTCGCCAGGGACGGCGTGCTATACGGCGTCTGGTTCTCGCCGGTCGAGAGGACGTGGTCATCATACCCGTTCGAGCGCCATGGCGGAGTTTCCTCCGGAGACCTGGACGGGGACGGGGAGATGGAGGTCGCAGTGACCGACGGGACCGGCATAACGCAGCTCAGGATAGCGCCCAGGTACAAGTCGCAGGTCACGATAACGCCAGACGAGCTGACTGTCATTCCAGGCCACAGCGTCAGCTTCCAGGTCACGGTGGCGAACCTCGGCCAGGAACTCGACTCATTCGACATGAGGATAGACTACATCCCGATGGATTGGACCGTCACACTGAACCAGTATTCGGTCTCGCTCTACCCTGGAGAGACGATGAACGTGACCCTTTCAGCGCTCACTCCCTCGTACGTGGAGCAGCACCAGACCAAGGTCCTGCACGTCTCGGCCATATCCCAGGGCGACCCGCACGTCCGCGCGTCGGACGTCTGCTCTGTCTATGTCAAGGACATCGTCCCGCCGCCGCGCGTCGATTTCATCGGCGTGCGCGACCTGAACAACGGGAAGGGGGTTGTCGTTACATGGAGCGTGTCCGAGGACAACGCCGGGCTCAAGTGCTACCACGTCTACCGCAACGGCGTCCTCTGGATGGACACAAACGTGCCCAAGGCAATTGATTCGTCCGCTGGAACGCACACGTACTACGTGATACCGGAAGACTTCGACGGCAACAAGCCATCGGCGAGCGATACCTACGCCCTCTGGGGCACCGACAACCTGCCGCCGGTGATGAGCCTCTCGGCAAAGATGGTCAGCTCGACCGTCGCACGGGTCTCCGTGGCGACGGATGAGGCGCTGTCCGGCGGCGTGCCCGTCGGAACGTACCTC
>DAIRED010000243.1:0-3409 GCA_036795795.1 Thermoplasmatota archaeon
TATCCAGTCCCAGTCGACCTTCTCGAACATCTCGAATTTGATGTTCCAGACGACGCCTATCGCACCGTTGTCGTAGTCCCCTACGATGGCCTTCCTGATGTATATGGCCAGGCCGTTGTGCGTCCTGTCGAATGGCTGCCCAATGCGGGCCTCGATGACGTTAGTCGCGGGCGTGTGGATGGTCATCCTGTTCTGCTCCTCGTACAAAGAC
This sequence comes from Thermoplasmatota archaeon, assembly GCA_036795795.1. Classification (GTDB taxonomy): domain Archaea; phylum Thermoplasmatota; class Thermoplasmata; order SG8-5; family DAIRED01; genus DAIRED01. The sequence continues at coordinate 212 of DAIRED010000243.1, forward strand.
TTCTCGAACACGCCGTTGTTGTTGGAGTCGGTCCAGTCGTAGACATCGAGCCAGTAGCTGTAGTCCAGCGCCCCGTCTCCGTTCGGGTCTAGCTGGTCCTTGTCCGCCGATATCGTTATCTTCACGAGATCCGCGCTCTTCCACATATCCTCTTCGCCAGTGTCGGACAGCTCGAACCTCTTGCCGTCCGGGATGAACTTGTATGCCCCGTGCGGGGTTCCTCCGACCCTGCCAGGATTGGTTACGACTTCCCACAGTTCCTCCGCCCCGCTAGTCAGGGTCCAGTTGAGCTCCATCTCCCCCGTCTTCTTGTGGACGCAGTCGAGTATCGTCACGTTGGCAGCGGCGATGCCGTGGTTCGTGAGCTTTATCGCTTTGTCTTCGGACGCTCCGGGGTACATCAGGCGCGTGAAGGCCTCGTACTTGACGCCCTCGAAGTCGCCGGGTATCCAATTGGGCGTATCGGTCGATATGCCGACGGTGCTGCTCGCGATGTCGACAGCGCGCTCGGCGTTGACCATGCCGGCTCCCTGCTGCAGGATGTCGTACTCGAGGTCGTCGCAGCTGGACATTATCAAGCTGCGGGCCGTCGCGATGTCCGGGAAGTTGTGGTTGAAGGAGTATGATGCGTTAATCCATGTGTTGACCGGGAGGCTCTCGTGTATCATCAGCGTGCCGCTGGCGGCGTCCAAGGCGTAGTCGGCCGGGGCGAGCGCGACGCTGTTTACCATGACCGTGATCGAGCCGGCGACAATATTGTTCCTCGGGAGCAATATCGGAGCGTCAGCCGATACGTTCGCCGTCGTGCGCCTGATGGCCTCGTTCGTCACGGAGTGCGTCGCGTTGTAATATGCGTGGTACGCCAGGGCGATGATGCCCATCGCGGTCGGCGACGAAAGGGACGTTCCAGACCAAATCTCCGTGGCCAAGGACCCGTCGATGGGCGCCGCCTGGTTGAGCGGGAGCGCCCCGAAGGCCTGCCTGCCGTTCGCCAGTATGTCTGGCTCAGGGAAGCCGAGGGCGCTCGGGCCGTTGCTCGAGAACGGAACGACGTCGCCGTACGAGTAGCTGGCGCCCTTCTCGAGGCCGGCCGGAGCCCTGTTCGAGAAGTCCGTCGTCGCGCCGACGCAGATGACGCCTGGTGATGACGCGGGCGTTCCCACGGAACCGTAACCGTTGCCATCGTTGCCGGACGATGCCAGGAAGAGCGTCCTGCCCTCGCCGTAGACGTTCGTTATCCAGTCGGTGAACTTGGACTGGGTGTCGTAGCCGTCGTTGTACGTTGCGGTCGAGCCGAAGCTGTTGCTCGCAATCTGGGGCTGGTCCCCCGACGTACGCGGGTCGCCGTCGTAGCCTTCGACCGCGAAGAACCATGCGTCGTAGGGGCTTCCGGCGTAGACGTTGCAAATCGCGACGACCTTGGCGTCGGGGGCGCCGCCCACGACCTGGTGTATCTTGGCGATGACGCCTGCATTGTTGGCCCACGTCTTGCCTTGGCCGACGGCCGCAGACGCGCACTCGGTGCCGTGCGTCTCGCCGTCGCCGAGCTCGCCCATGAATGCGACTAGCGTGCCCTTCGGAGGCGTGTATATGGCCATCTCCGTGGCATTCGTCGAGTCCTTGACGTTGCCGTACCTCTCCAGGTAGACCGGCAGGTACGGGACTGTGTTGACGCCGTCAGCTATGAAATACACCATCCCGCCGGAGATGTCGGCCATCCCGTCTCCCGTGTGGTAGTTGGTGTAGTCCGCCGCGCCCGTTTCGGAGTTCAGGAAATCGAAGTACGACACCTCGTTCCCCTTCCTGCAGGGCTTGTCGTTGGAGAAGTCCTTGTCGTTGTCCAGGTCGACGTAGACCGTGTCGTAGACGCCCGCCGTCGTCGAATCGCAGACCGCGACCCTCGTCAGGGGCCTGTTGGCATCCGGGTGGTAGCCGAAAAACGGCGCCGTCTTGTAGAACGAAGATGGAACCAAGTATTCGGTCGAGACGTCCTCGTGGTAGAAACCGCCCACCACGATATCGTAGAACCTCTCGAAGAATCCCAGGCCGACCGTCACGAACGCCGTGACGTCGACGGGATCCGCGCTCCAGTCCAACTGCTTGAACCTGACGTTGGGGTCCATGTTCGTGCAGTCCTGGGGCCTCGATGCGTTGTTGCCGGTGGTGAAGGCCAGCAGCGAGACCGCGCTCGTGTTGCCCATCGAGAGCCTGGGGACCATGCATTCGAGGAACCCCCCCCACTGGTTCTGGCCAGCATCGTAAATGTAACCGCCGTACGAGTAGCTGCCGTTGACCGTCTCGGTGTTGTTGAGAATGTCCTTCTTCCACTTCTTGGACTGGTTGTTCCACGACCAGAAGGAGACCTCCGTGTACTTGTCCGACACTTTCGAGGTCCCGTTCGTCTCTGGATCGAATGCCCACGAGATGGCGGTGTGGTTGAAGTAAATGGCGTACTCGGGCATGTGCGTGGCGTTTGCCGGGTTTATCGCGCCGAGCCCGTCGTCCCATCCGCTGGCGTTGATGTAGTTGCCCATCGGGTCGTTCCACGCACCGGATTTGTACCTCTGGTCAACGTCAATATATATTCCGTGGTTGACGTCGGAATTGTTGCCGTAGACGTCCAGGCCGAAATACCAGTTCTGGAGGTCGTTGGCTATATAAAGGTAGTGGGTCTCGAAGTCGTTGACCCGGTCTCCGACGTTCTTCAGCTCATCGTTGCCGCCGTCGTACAGGGCGTCTATGCCGATTATCTCATCCTTCCAGAAGTCGTTGACGCCGTCAATCTTTACCGGGTGCTGCACCTCCGGGTTGGGGTCGCTGGTGTTGGCGTACCATGTATCGTCCCAGGACGTGTTGGCGTTGACCGCCGTGACGTAGGCGGCCATCGACGCCGGGTCGAAGGCGATTGGCCATCCGTTGTACGGCGATGAGGCGTCGTTCACCCGCGCCTGCGTCCCGTATAAGTCGGGGTGGGCGAAATCCACGCCAGTGTCTATTATCGCGACGTTGACGCCGATGCCGGTGTAGCCTTTGTCCCAGGCCTTGTCGGCCCGGTGGTGGAACACTGGCAGCCTCTCCAGCGAGGAATAGTCGGCTATGCCGTTGACGCCCGGACCGGATGCCGCATCGATGGCGTCCAAGGCCGAAGAGTCGTAGACCAGAGGCACGGGGCTGACGTACTCCTCGATTCCTATCACT